>JADGAP010000049.1 GCA_015231965.1 Magnetococcales bacterium
TGCTTGTCCTTTTCGTTGACCGAGCCGTTGCCGTCGCAGTCGGCGTGGGGGGTGAGTTGACCTTCCAGGGCCTCCACCTTCGCCAGCCGCACCGCCTGATGGACGCACTGCATATCCTCGTAGGTTATTTTTCCGTCCTGGTTGCAATCCCCCGCCTCGGTGTAACGATGGGTGGCCAGCAGCAGACCCAACGCGGCGTAGTCGAAATGATCGACTTTGCCGTCGCCGTTCACGTCGCCGGGTTTTTGCGACCCCGCCGCCTCCTTGTACACCCGCTCCCCCAGGGCGTTGAGGAGATAGCGCGCGGTCCGACCGCCGTTCACGCTCACCAAACGGCCCCGAACGTCGTACTCGAAGCTGAACTTGCCATCGTGAATCACGTTGCCGGAGGCGTCGTGCTGATAGGCGCGGGCGTCGGCCCCGCTGGACGACAGCAGCCGACTGCCGATGGAACCATAGAGATAATCGGTGGCGTTGGCCCCCTCGGTCATGCGGACCCGGTTGCCGTTGGGATCGTAAAGATAGGAACGGTTCTCCGACCCCTGAGCCAGGGTCAGGCGGCTGAGGGCGTCGTAGCCGTATTGGCCGTCGAACTCTCCATCGGCCAGGCGGGTGATGCGTCCGGCGGCATCGTAGGTGATGACCCGGGAGGCGTTGCCCACGGTGTGGGCGGAAATCCGGCCATCCTGGTCGAACTGCCGGACATAAGCCGCCCCGCTGGCCCAGGTCCACCCCGAAACCGGACCCAAGGGACGATAGGTCACGCCGCTCAACACCGGCTGGCCGTTCCACGAGAGGCCGGTCAACCGACCATCGGCGGCGTAGGCGTAGGTCGCCGTCTTGCCCGAGGGGTAGGAGACCCCGGTCAGACGGCCGGAGTCGTCGAATTGATAGCTGGTGGTCAAGCTCTTGCCGTTGGCCGATTCGAGGCGGCTGACCACGTCGCCCCAGGCGTTGTAGTTCCACGAAAGGGCCGACCCGCCGCCCTGCAACGAGGTGAGGTGCCCCAGACCGTTGGAACCGGCGTCGTAGCCGTAAACGATCTCGCTCCCATCGGAAAGCAGCGCCCGCACCGGACGATGCAGGGCGTCATAGGTATAACGGGTGGAACGATTTTGCGCGTCGATGCGCTCCACCACGTTGTCCGCCTCGTCGTAAACGTAGCGCACGGTTCCGGCGTCGGGGCTGAGGACCGCCGTCACCCGGCCCAGGCCATCGTATTGATAGGTCGTCTCCGCCCCCTTGGGATCGGTGACGCCGGTCAGATGGTCCCCGGCGTCATAGCGGAAGCGGGTGGTCCCGCCGGCGGCGTCCACCGATTGAATCATCCGGTTGAGGGCGTCGAAAACATAGCCGCTGGCGTTGCCCAGGGGGTCGCTCACCGCCACCGGATTGCCCACCGCATCATAACCCCGCGAGGTGGTTTGACCGGCGGCCCCGCTCTCCCGCACCAGACGCCCCAACTGGTTGTAGGCCCGCATCCGCGCCAGGGCCAAGGCCCCGGAGCCGTCCCGAACCTCCTCTTTCACCCGATGGCCCACCGCGTCCAGGGTCAGATCCAACTGGCCCTCCCGGTTGTCCGTCACTCGAACCAGGCGGCGGGCTCCGTCATAGGTCAAGGTCACCACCACGCCGTCGGGACGCTCCACCCGGATCAAATCCCCGGCGGGGCTGTAGCCGAAGCGGGTGATCCGGCCCCCGGCGTTGCTCTGGATCACCCGCCCCAGGGCGTCGTACACCAACGACACGGACAAGCCGTTGGGGTCGGTCAAGGCCAGGGGACGGCCATGGAGATCCCGGGCGTCGATGCGGGTGGTTCGCCCCAGGGCGTCGGTGAGGGTGGAGAGATCCCCCGCCTCGTTGTAGGCCAGGGTCAGAACGTCCTGAACATCCCCCCGGGGGCCGTTTACCGAGGCCAACCGTCCGGCGGCGTCGTAGGCGTAGCTCCACGAGCGGCTCGCCCCGGTGGCGGAATCCTGCTGGCCGCGGGTCGTCACCCGCCCGGCGGCGTCGTAGCTCAAGGTGGTGGTCCGCCCCGGCTCGACGATTCGCGTTGGGGCGCGCAACACTTCGTGCCACTCGGTGAGAATGGTCCGCTCCAGGGCCGTCCCCGCCGCCTCGACGCGGCTGGTTTGAAGCCCGCGATCGTTGTAGGCGTAGCGGGTGATGCGTCCGGCGGCGTCGGCGACTTCGCTCAGCAGGCCGTTGGCGTCGTAGGCGTAGGTCGTGGTTCCGGAGGCGCAGTCGGGGCACGCCGACTCCTCCACCGAGGTGATCCGCCCGGCGCTGTTGTAACGGTAAAGACGGCTGAGCCCCGCCCCGTTGGTCACGGTGGTGGAACCATCCGCGTTGTAGGTCAAGGTGGTGCGATCCGTCCCCCCCGCCTGTTCGCTGACCACCGCCCGCCCCTTGGCGTCGTAGCTCCACGAGGCGAACTGGACGCCGTTTTCGTCGGTCACGCCGGTCATCGCCTGAACAAACTTGGCGTTGTCGTATTGATAGACCCGGCTCGCCCCCAGGGGATTTTCCACCCGCCGCAACATCATCCGATCATTGTATTCGTAGCGGAACACCCCGCCGTCGGGCAGGGTCAGGGAGGTGACGTACCCCGGCGCGTTGGTGGTGAAGGTCATCACCGCCCCGGCGGCGTCCCGCACCGCGGCCAGATGGTTGTCCGCGTCGTAGGTCAGGGTCAGGGAGCGCCCCTCGCGGTCGGTGATGGAGAGCAGACGCCCCGCCGCGTCGTACTCCTCCACCTGATTTTGATCGTTGAACAGCCGCCAGCCCCCCTCGGCCCGATCCTCCAGCCGACGGTTGAAGGTTCCGCCGCCGCTCCATTGGCCATCCCCGCCCCGCACAAAGTGATACCGCCCGCCATCGTGCCGCCACGCCTCGATGGAGCCGTCGGCCAGGGTCATCAATTTGCGGCTGTAGGTGTGGGTCCACCACTGGTCGCGATCCGACCAGAGGGCGGGCGGGGAGTGGCGATAGTAGCGTTCAAAGAGCAGACCGTTGGGACGCGGGCCGCGATAGTCGGTTTCCAGCAAAATCTGGCTGCCGGTGGTCAACTCCACCGGATCCCCCACCGTGGTTCCCGGCCCCTGAGCCCCCACCTCGTTGGGACAATACCCCCCCGAGGGGGTGCCCCCCTTGTCCATCCGGGGCGGGCGCAACGACGCCGAACCGATCCCCTCCCGCTTGATGCTGCCGCAGCCGCCGGGATAGCTCTCCTGGCCGATGGGGCAAGGCAGTTCGCAACCCGGCCCCACAATGACGGAGCCTTTCGCCTCTTCCCTGCCGGAAGGGCAGTGGTACATGTGGCTGCGGTATTCGATGGCGCGCCAATTGTTTCCCGGAGGAGGCGGGGGAAGGAGGGTGTAGGAGACGTCGCGGCACGCCACCCAGGTCATGAACCCCGAATCGTCGGGAACATTCCGGGGTTTGTCCCGGTACCAGCCTTGCAGGGCCGAGGCGAAGGCGTCGAGGGAGGGCTGACAGCCGACAGCGCCGTCATATTGTGAATGGTAATAACATTCAGCGCACCAAACGCCCGCGAGGGCGGGGGAGGCGGGGCTGGAAACCATGGCGGAAGCGAACAGGACGGCGAGCGCCAGGGGTTTTGCGCTTTTCATGATCATTTCTCCACAAAAAAATGTTTCTTTGAATAACGAGCAGTTAGCCTCGTTTGAAGCTAGCCGTGATTTCCATGCGCGTCAAGTGGTTTTTCGCTTTTTTTTGTTTCTCCGGTTGTATGGCGGGAATATTCCCCTCCCGTCCGCGATCCCGGCCCGAGGGGGTTGAAAAGGGGGCGTGAGAATATATTCCATATCATATGTCCGGTGCCGCGCCCGGATTCGGGAGCGGGGGGACGGGGGAAGCCGGGCGTTTATTTCGGAGGTCGGGCGCCGTCCTTTGTCAGGCGAGGGGCAATTCCACCCGGGTGATGAAGCCCTGTTCCAGGGGGCGGACGAAGCCCAGGGTTCCGTGGTGGTCGCGGATCACCGAGGCGGCGATGGAGAGGCCCAATCCGGCGCCCCGGGCGTCGGACTCGGGGGCGAGGCGGAAGAAGGGTTTGAAAACGTTCTCCCACTGGGATTCGGGGATCCCCGGGCCGGAGTCGTGAATCTCGATGATCAACCGATCGCCCCGCCGGTGCAGCGCCACCCTGGCCACCGATACCTTGGAGCTGGTCCGCTGGCCGTTGTGCCGGGTGCTGCTGATGAATGACGCCCGCTATCCCTGGCTCATCCTGGTTCCCCAGCGCCCGGGAATGCGGGAGATTTTTGATTTGTCGGAGGAGGATCAAGCTCGACTGCTGGGGGAGACGCGGCGGGCGGCCCGGGCGCTTGCGGCCTATGGTCACCCGGACAAGCTCAACGTGGCGGCCTTGGGCAATGTGGTCGCCCAGTTGCACCTCCACGTCATCGCCCGGTTTGTCGGGGATGAGGCGTGGCCGCGTCCGGTGTGGGGCGTTCATCCGGCCCGACCCTACGGGGAGGCGGCGCGGCAGGAGCGTCTGACCGCGCTGCGTCGCCTGCTGGGCGAGGGCGGCGAGGGCGGGGAAGGGTGAGGCGGAAGGAGAAACGGGTGGGGGGTCAGCTTCGGCCGGAATTTTCGAAGATGTAGAAAAATTCCACGAAAAAGACGCCGGAGTGGCAGCGGAAAAATTGCTTGAGGCTGTGAAAGTTGCTCTTGTACTGCATTTGATAGTCGCCGCCGGTGATGATGGTGGGCGGGGTAAGGTTGATGCGGAAGGCGAAGCGGTTGCCGAGGGAGGTTTGCAGTCCGCCGGCGATGATGTTGGCCAGTTCGCCGTAGGCGTCCCCCGCCTCTCGGGTCATGGAGCCGTACTCCTCCTCGGCCAGCCGACCCGCCAGAGCTAATCCGACGTAGAGGGGGGCCGCCAAATGGATACCCCCCGCCACCCCGCCGGAATAGTGGATGATGGCGGTGGCCTCCGACGAGGGTGGTTTGTAATACTCGGCGTCCGGCTTGATGCTCGACGGCCCCACCACCGGCTCCTCGTCATAGTAGGCGAGGAACACCTCCCGCACGGACTCCACAATCATGGCGATGAGGGCGCTCTCTTCGGGAACCATGGCGATTCATTCCTTGAAATGAGGGCTGAGCCGCGTCGGCGGCGGAAATTTCCGGATCGACCGCCCTCTCTCCCGGTCGCGGGAGGAGAGACGATCAGCCTCCGGTATCTTGCCACGTCCCACCGGCGGGGGGAAGGATTTGGACGGAATTTCCATCCCTTGAGCAGGGGGGGGCGTGGTCCGGTTCAACCCGGATTATAGCAGTTCCAGTTCAGAATTGCACATCAGGTCAAGCGGCGCCTGGTGGTGCAACCAACTTTATAACGACGAAATCGTCATTCCCGCGAAGGCGGGAATCCAGCGGCTTTAAAGGTGTCTGGGACACGCGCAATGACGCATCAATCGACCATGAAATCATGTCGATACAAGCACTTTACGCGCTCTACGGTTCTCAATGTCACTGGATTCCCGCTTTCGCGGGAATGACGGTTCATTTTGGGCATGGGTTCCATGGCATCTGCAATCTCCGCATGTGTAAATTTCAATTGAAACTTCTATAATGGCATGGTCCGCCCCGTTCCCATACGGCTTCAAAGAGCAAAGAGCCCAGGATGGCAGTAAGAGCAACCATCCACGGGATACGGAGCGGACCATGGACAAGAAAAGCGCAAGCGGTGAGATTCGGGTACTGGGGATCGACCTGGGGAAGAATCTGCGGCATCCGTATGAGGTGGACGAGAGGGCGCTGGGCTCCGACCGTCGCAGCGCACCTCAGGAGACGGGCAGCTCCACCCGGGTGATGAATCCCGACTCCGGGGGGTGGACGAAGCCCAGGGTTCCGTGGTGGTCGCGGATCACCGAGGAGGCGATGGCGAGGCCCAATCCGGCACCCCCGGCGTCGGACTCGGGGGCGAGGCGGAAGAAGGGTTTGAAGACGTTCTCCCACTGGGATTCCGGAATCCCCGGGCCGGAGTCGTGGATGTCGATGATCAACTGGTCGCCCTGTCGGCGCAGCGCCACCCGGGTCGAGCCGCCGTGCTGCACGGCGTTGTGGATCAGATTGGTCAGCGCCCGTTTCATCGCCAGGGGGCGACAGAGACACGGTTGCTTGGGGCCCTCCTCGAAGGTGGCGGGCTGTCCGAGGTCGGCCATGTCCTGGCAGATGGCGGAGAGCAGGCCAGTCAGGTTGACCCGCTGCTTGGCCTCCACGGCGGCGGCGTCCCGGGCGACGGCGAGGGCGCCCGAAAGCATGGACTCCATTTCGTTCAACACCCCGACCATGCGGGCCCGGGCGTCGTCGTCGCCGGAAAACTCGACCAGCAGCTTGAGCTTGGTCAGGGGGGTGCGCAGATCGTGGGAGATGGCGGCGACCATGCGCAGCCGCTCCTCCACGAAGTCGCGGATCCGGCCGTTCATGCGATTGAGCGCCCGGGCCACCGCCGCCGCTTCCGCCGGACCCTCTTCCGGCAGGGGCGGGGCGTAAACATCCCGTCCGATCTCTTCCGCCGCCCGCACCACCTGCCGCAAGGGGAGGGTCATGCGCCGGGCGATGAGCCACGAAAAGAGAAAAATGGCCCCGGTCATGAGCAGCACCGACAGAGTGGCCAGACGAAACAGCGGGGCGTGATGATCCGCCGGGCGGGTGGTGAGCAGGATGCGATGGCCGGCGGCGGGCAGATCCACCCAGGCGCGCAACTCCTGGTCCATCACCGGGCCGCGCATCCAGCGCAGAATGCCCATCTCCACGGCGAACAACAGCCGATGCCAGGAGCCCTGGGGATGGTTCCAGTCGGGTTCGCTCACCGTGACCGCCGCCACCCGCGCCTGCTCCGAGTCGATGGCCAGGGCCAGCCGCCGCCGCAGGGATTCGTCCCGGGCCGGGGGGAGGGCGTCGGGGGCGGGGTCGGCCTCGTGCAGCGCCTCGAAATGCATGCCGACGCGATTCATGGCCGCCAGCGTCGGTTCGTGCAGCGCCGGGGGAATCTCCACCATCAGCCGGATGACGGCGGCCATGCGCTCCAGCACCTGTTGTTCGCTGGTCAACACCCCGGGCTCCAGCCGTTCGCTGGTGAACACCAGGATGCTGGCGGCGTGGGAGAGGAACAGCCCGGCCAAAAGCAACAACAGGGTCCGACCGGTCAGACCGAGGGGAAAGGGATTTTTCACAACACCTCCACCTCCGGGGTGAACATGTACCCCCCGCCCCACACGGTTTTGATCCATTGGGGATCCTTGGGGTCCGCCTCGATTTTGCGCCGCAACCGCATCACCTGGGTGTCGATGCTCCGGTCGTACAACTCCGCCCCCTTGCCCCGGGCCAGATCCAGCAGCCGCTCCCGACTCAACACCTGACGGGGATGGTGGACAAAGGCCAGCAGCAGATCAAACTCCCCGGAGCTTAGAGGCTCCACCATCCCCTCCGCGTCCACCAATTCCCGCCGGGCCGGGTGCAAGGTCCAACCGGCGAAACGGATGCGCGCCTCCGTGGCAAAGGGTGCCGTCTCCCCCCGCCCCTCGCAACGGCGCAGCACCGCCTTGATCCGCGCCAGCAGCTCCCGGGGGTCGAAGGGTTTGGTGACGTAATCGTCCGCCCCCATCTCCAGCCCCACTACCCGGTCGCTGTGTTCCGCCAGGGCGGTGAGCATGATGATGGGAAGGCGGGAATGCTCGCGCAACTGGCGGCAGAGAGTCAGGCCGTCCTCGCCGGGGAGCATCACATCCAACACCACCAAATCCACCGCCTCCCGCTCCAGGGCGGCGCGCATGGCCCGACCGTCCCCCACCCCGAGGGCGTGGACCCCGTGTTCGTTCAAATAGCGCGTGACCAACTCCCGGATCTCCCGGTTGTCCTCCACCACCAAGACGCGGGGGGGCTTCTCCATGATCGTTCCTCTTCGTTCTCTCCACGGCGTCATACTTTGGTGACAATTTTGCCATCAAGGCGCCACGAACTTCGTATATCGTGTCACCATGACCCGACAGTCAGGAACGAGCGACACCCTTCCACCCGCCCTATTTTGGCACGACGCCGGGAAATGACGCCATGCGCCTCGCGGTGATTTCCACCCCCGACCCGATCCGCAGCCCCGCCCCATTCCGCCAGCGGGGACGGGGCATGACCCTGGCCCTGGCCCTGGGGTTGGTTTTCCCCTCCCTCCCGGCGACGGGGGCGGCGTGGGCCGCTTCCGGGGAGCATGCGTCCCACCGGGTGGGGGCTTCGGTGGAGGAACTGCTGGAGCTGGCCCGGGGGATGAATCCCGAATTGGCGGCGGCGGCCCTGGAGGCGGAGGCGGCCCAGGCCCGGGCGGAAGCCGCCGACGCCCTGCCCGATCCCCAATTCCAGGTCACCTTCGACGATATTTCCAAAAACGCCGCCGGTTGGCCAGGACGGGTGGGAACCTACAAATACACCGTGCGTCAGATGGTCCCCTGGTGGGGCGAGCGGGAGGCGCGGCGGAAGATCGCCGAGGCGGAGAGCCGGGAGTCGGCGGGGCTTCACGCCGACCGGCTGGCCGAGGTGGCGATGAAGGTCAAGACGGCCTACGCCGATTACCACCGGGTCCACCTCTCCATGGATCAAACCGGGGAGCTGGTGCAGGTGTTGCGGGCCTTGGTGGAGTTCGCCCGCTTCCGCTACGCCCAGGGGATGGGAAACTTGCAGGAGGCCGCCGCCGCCGAGGCGGAACGAGGCGTCATGTCCACCGAGTTGGTGCGATTGGAAAAGGAGCGCCACCGCATCCGCGCCCGGCTCAACGCCCTGGTCAACCGCTCCCCCGACGCGGCCCTGGTGGAACATCCCCAACTGCGCCCCATCCCGCCGCCGGAGGCGCTGGACCCCGTTCGTCTGTTGCAACGGGGGGAGGAGGTCAATCCCGCCCTGGGCATGGAGCGGGCGCGGCTGGAGGCCGCCGAGGGGAGCCTTCGGCTGACGGAAAAAAATCGCTACCCCGATCTGGAGGTGGGGTTCGGGCTGGTCAATCGACGGGAGGAGGGGAGCCGGGACGGTTTCGAGGCCATGGCGTCCATCAATCTGCCGCTGCAGTGGGGGGCGCGCCAGGCCCAGGAGAGGGAAGCGTCGCTCAGGGAGAGGGCCGCCCGGGAGCGGCTCAACGCCGAACGGCTGCGCCTGGAGTCGGGGCTGCGGGAGGCGATGCTGAGTCTGGAGGAGGCTCGTCTGGTGGAGAGTACGACCAGGGACAGTTTATTGCCCCAGGCCCGCGTCGCCTTGCAATCGGCGCTCAAGGGGTACGAAAACGGAACCGCCGAGGCGATGACGGTGTTGGACGCGGTGCAACGATTGAAAAAATTTCAGATCGATTGGATCAAGGCGCAGTTCGAACAGCAGGCGCGCTTGGCGGAGATCGAACGGTTGGTGGGAGGGGAGTTGCCATGAAGAGGGTCCGGATGTTGGGAACCACCGCCTCCCGTCTCGCCTTGCTCGCCTGGACCTTGGCCGCCCCCCTCGCCTGGGGCGCCGACGCCACCGATCACGCGGGGCATGAGGGCCATGTCGCCGCCCCTCCGGCGTCCGACGCCCATGCGGGGCATGAGGGCCATGCGGACGCCGCTCCGGCGTCCGACGCCCATGCGGGGCATGAGGATCCCGTCGCCTCTGCCCCGCCGCCGCCTTCGAGCAAGGGCGGGGCGCGGAAAATTCTCTACTACCGCAACCCCATGGGCTTGCCAGACACCTCCCCCACCCCGAAAAAAGACAGCATGGGCATGGACTACGTCCCGGTCTACGACGACGAGGCCGCCCCGGCGGGAAGCAACGCGGTGCGCATCGCCCTGGACAAGGTGCAGAAGCTGGGGGTCAAGACCGAGCCCGCCGCCGCCCGCTCCGTTTCCCGTTCGATTCGCGCCGTGGGGACGGTGCAGGTGGACGAGCGCAAGGAGCGCGTGATCAACCAAAAATACGAGGGCTGGATTGAAAAGCTTCACGCCAACGCCACCGGTCAGGCGGTGCGGCGGGGGGAGCCGTTGATGGAGGTCTACAGTCCGGCCCTGGTGTTGGCCCAGCAGGAGTATCTGGCGGCCAGCCGGGCCGAGGCGCAATTGAGGGAGGCCGACGCCGAGACCCGACGCACCGCCCGGGAACTGGCGGAAAGCGCCCTGAACCGGTTGCGCAATTGGGATGTTTCCGAGGATCAGATCAAGGCGTTGCGCGGCGGCGGCGGGGTGCGTCGGACCCTTACCGTGGTTTCGCCGGTCTCCGGGGTGATTTTGGAAAAGCACGCCGTCCAGGGGATGCGCTTCATGCCCGGCGATCCCCTCTACAACATCGCCGATCTCTCCACGGTCTGGGTGTTGGCCGACGTGTTTGAGCAGGATCTGGCCATGGCGCATCTGGGGCAATCCGCCGAGGTGACGCTGAACGCCCTGCCTGGGCGGGTGTTCCGGGGGACTGTCTCCTTCATCCACCCCACCCTCAATCCGGAGACCCGCACCGTTTCGGTGCGCATCGAGTTGGCCAACCCGGAAGGGGTTTTACGTCCCGCGTTTTACGCCTCCGTGTTGTTGGCGGAGCCGTCGTCTGGGGGAAACGCGGTGTCCGTCCCCGATTCGGCGTTGCTGGACAGCGGCTCCCGGCAGGTGGTGTTGGTGGAGCGGGGCGAGGGGTTGTATGAGCCTCGTCCGGTGCGGGTGGGGGCCAAGGGCGGGGGATTCGTCGAAATTTTGGAAGGGCTCAAGGCGGGCGAAAAGGTGGTGGTTCGCGCCAATTTTCTCATCGACGCCGAGGCCAATCTCAAGGCCGCGCTGGGCCATTTTTCCCATTGACGCAGGATGCAAGGAATGGCGGATCCGTCCACGCCTATAGTCGTTCCATTTTTGATTGGCGCACCTTGAGTTTGAGGGAGCAAGGAACTCCTTCCAAAAAATAAACCGTCATTCCCGCGAAAGCGGGAATCCAGGGGGCGGGGGAGAGAAATGCAAATTTCGCTACGAGGAACCAAGCCCTTTTCAGTTTGTTTGAAGGGAGCCATTCATCCATCGGCTTTCCTGGATTCCCGCCTTCGCGGGAATGACGTTTTCGTCGTTATAAAGTTGGTTGCACCCCCAGGCGCCGTTTAACTTAGTGCGCAAATCCGAAATGGAACGACCATACTGTCTCAACATGCCTTGAATCACGAAGGAGTTTTTCCTCATGAATGCCCGCAACGCCCTGGCCCTGGCGGCCTTTTGTTCCCTGCTGACCCTCTCCGGCCCCGCCCGGGCGGCCCAGGCGATGGACCACTCCCAGCATCAGGCCGCTCCGGCGGCGGCCCCGGCGGCCCCGGCGATGGACCACTCCCAGCATCAAGCCGCTCCGGCGGCGGCCCCGGCGGGGGAAGCCCCGGTGGCCCCGGCCCCGCCGAGCCATGCGGACAAGATGGAAAAAAAGATGGCCAAGATGGAGGTGGGGGTCAATCGCCTGACCAAGGAGATGACCGCCGCCAAGGCGACCCTGGAGCAGGCCAAACAGGCCACCGGGGCGGAACGGCAAAAGCTGCTAGCCCGGCACAACGCCGAGTTGCGGGAGGTGCTGCGGGGCTTCCGGGCGTTGAATCAAAAAATGATGGGCAAGGGCGAGGCGGGCGGGGGCGGACAGGAAGGGCATGGCGCGCTCGCCACTCCGGCGGCTCCGGCGGCACCCTCGGGTCATGAAAACCACGGCGGCGGCGACGGCAAGGGCGGGATGGGCGGCGGCATGATGGGCAAGGGCGGGATGGGCGGCGGCATGGGCGGCGGCATGGGCGACATGAACATGGCCGATCATCACGAAATGATGGAAAAGCGCCAGGCCATCCTCTTCGACATGATGGAACAAATGTTGGAACGGGACGCCGTCGCCGCCACTCCGGCGCGCTGACCCCCAGGGGAGGAGGGGTGCCTTCCCCCTCCGGGAGAGAATGGACGATGATCGCCGCCTTGATTCGTTGGTCGTGCCGTAACACGCTGTTGGTCCTGATGGCGACCTTTTTTCTCGCCGCCAGCGGCGTCTACGCCCTCTCCCGCCTGCCCCTGGACGCCATCCCCGACCTTTCCGACGCCCAGGTGATCCTCTACACCGAATATCCCGGACAAGCCCCGCAAGTGGTGGAGGACCAGGTCACCTATCCCTTGACCACCGCCCTGCTCTCCGTGCCCCGCTCCAAGCTGGTGCGGGGATTCTCCTTTTTCGGGGTCTCCTTCGTCTACGTCATCTTCGAGGATGGAACCGACATCTACTGGGCGCGAAGCCGGGTGCTGGAATATCTCAATTTTGCCGCCAAACGCCTGCCCCCCGGCATCACCCCCACCCTGGGGCCCGACGCCACCGGGGTGGGCTGGGTCTATCAATACGTGGTGTTGGCCAAGGAGAAAACCCTGGCGGAACTACGCACCCTGCAAGATTGGTATCTCCGCTATCACCTGGCCAAGGCCGAGGGGGTGGCGGAGGTGGCCAGCGTCGGGGGGTACGTCCAGCAATACCAGGTGGTGGTGGATCCGCAAAAATTGCAGGCCTACGACATCCCTCTCTCCCGGGTGAGCCAGGCCATCGCCATGAGCAACCGCGACGTGGGCGGGCGGGTCGTCGAGATGGCCGAAACCGAATACGTGGTGCGGGGACGGGGGTATCTGCGGGGGGTGGAGGACATTGAAAAAATCGTCCTCAAGCAGGAGCGGGGGACGCCGGTGCGACTGCGGGACGTGGCCCGCGTCGAACTCGGACCCGACGAACGCCGGGGGTTGGCGGAACTCAACGGCGAGGGGGAGGTGGTCAGCGGCATCGTCATCCAACGCTTCGGCCAAAACGCCCTGGCGGTGATCGAAAACGCCAAGGCCCGCCTGGCCGAAATCGCCGGCAGTCTGGGGGAAGGGGTGCGCATCGAGGCGGTCTATGATCGCTCCGAGTTGATCCTGCGGGCGGTGGAGACCCTCAAGCGGACCCTCATCGAGGAGAGCGTGATCGTGGCCCTGGTCTGCATCGTCTTTTTGATGCACGTGCGCAGCGCCCTGGTGGCCATTCTCATGCTGCCGGTGGGGGTGCTGATCGCCCTGCTGCTGATGCAGGCCCTGGGCATGACCTCCAACATCATGAGCCTGGGGGGCATCGCCATCGCCGTGGGGGCGATGGTGGACGCCGCCATCGTGATGATCGAAAACGCCCACAAACATTTGGAACGGGCCGCCCCCGGAGTTCCCCGCAGCCGCATTTTGATGGAAGCCGCCAGCGAGGTGGGGCCCCCCCTCTTTTTCAGCCTGTTGGTGATCACCGTCTCGTTCTTGCCGGTCTTCACCCTGGAGGCCCAGGAGGGGCGCCTGTTCAAGCCCCTGGCCTTCACCAAAACCTTTGCCATGGCCGGGGCGGCCCTGCTCTCCATCACCCTGGTTCCGGTGTTGATGCTGCTCTTCGTCCGGGGGCGGATTTTGCCGGAACATAAAAATCCCCTCAACCGCTTCATGATCTGGATCTATCGCCCGGTGATCCGGCTGGTGCTGCGCTTCAAGCTGGGCTTCGTCGCCCTGGCCCTGGCGATTCTGGCGGCGAGCGTGATCCCCGCCCAGCGGTTGGGCAGCGAGTTCATGCCCGACCTCAACGAGGGAACCCTGCTCTACATGCCCACCACCCTGCCGGGGCTCTCCATGACCAAGGCGGAGGAGCTGCTCCAGACCCAGGACAAGATCATCAAGAGCTTTCCGGAGGTGGCCTCGGTGCTGGGCAAGGCGGGGCGGGCCGCCACCGCCACCGACCCCGCCCCGACGGAGATGTTCGAGACGGTGATCAACCTCAAGCCGGAGTCGGAGTGGCGCCCCGGCATGACCCAGTCCAAGCTCATCGCCGAGTTGGACGAGGCCCTGCAAATGCCCGGCGTCAGCAACGCCTGGACCATGCCCCTCAAGGCCCGCATCGACATGCTCTCCACCGGCATTCGCACCCCCGTCGGGGTGAAGGTGTTCGGCAAAAATCTGGAGGAGTTGGAGTCCGTCGCGCAGCAGATCGAAAGCGTGATCAAGACCGTCCCGGGGACGACCAGCGCCTACGCCGAGCGGGTGGGCGGGGGATACTATTTGACCATCGATCCGGATCGCGACGCCATCGCCCGCCATGGCCTGACCATCGGCGATTTGCAGGAGGTGATCCTCACCGCCCTGGGGGGGGAGACCGTCACCACCACGGTGGAGGGGCGGGAGCGGTTCAGCGTCAACGTGCGCTATCCCCGGGATTTTCGTTCCGATCCCGAGGCCATCACCCAACGGGTGTTGGTGAAGGCGGAAAACGGCGCGCAAATTCCCCTGGGACAACTGGCCGCGGTGCGGCTGGAGAAGGGGCCGGCGGCGATTCGCACGGAAAACGCCCTGTTGTCGGTCTATATTTTCGTCGACATTCGCGACCGGGACCTCGGCGGTTACGTCGCCGACGCTCGCAAGGCGGTTCAGGAGCAGGTCAAACTCCCCGGCGGAACCTTTCTCCAGTGGAGCGGCCAGTTCGAATACATGGAGCGAGCCCGGGAGCGGCTGAACCTTGTGGTCCCGCTGACCTTGTTCATCATTTTCATGTTGCTCTATCTCAACTTCGGGCGCATCGCCGAGACCCTCATCGTCATGCTCTCTCTCCCCTTCGCCCTGGTGGGGGGGGTCTGGTTGATGGACGCCCTGCATTACAATCTCAGCGTGGCGGTGGCGGTGGGGTTCATCGCCCTGGCGGGGGTGGCCGCCGAAACCGGCGTGGTGATGCTCATCTATCTCGACCACGCCCTGAAGGAGCGCACCGCCCGTCGCGAGGCGGAAGGGCAGCCCCTCTCCCGCGCCGATCTTTACGAGGCGATCATGGAGGGGGCGGTGGAGCGGGTGCGACCCAAGATGATGACGGTGGTGGCCATCATGGCCGGATTGCTCCCCATTCTCTGGAGTACGGGGACCGGTTCGGAGGTGATGCGTCGCATCGCCGCCCCCATGGTGGGCGGCATGATCTCCTCCACCCTGCTCACGCTGATCATCATTCCCGCCCTCTATGGGCTGATCAAGGAGTTCTCGCTGCCGCAGGGGAAGGGGAAGGAGACGGCCTGAACCGTGCTTGGGGCGTCGGGAAAACGCATGGCCCGTCCTTGGCTTGGCGTCTGGCTTGGCGTCTGGCTTGGCGTCAACTTTAGCCGAAGGGGCGGGTTTCTTGAAAATCTGGTTGCCTCTGGCGACTTTTGGGCGCGCTGCGCGAATGCTATAGTAATTCCATTTAAAATCTGCACATAACGTCAAGCGGAGCTAGGGGATGCAACTAACTTTCCCCCCACGGAAACGTCATTCCCGCGAAAGCGGGAATCCAGCCTTTGTGTCTTTGGAACTCCTCGCCTTGCGTCCATGATGAAATGGGCAGAACTTCATTCAAGCATCGAAAGTCAATCCATGGAATTATCCATATTTATCAACAGATTATATTGGACATTATTTAAAATTGCCTGGTACTTGTGGGGGATATTTTGTCGTTTCGGCAGGGTAAGGCGCATGGAATCAACGGCTGGATTCCCGCTTTCGCGGGAATGACGGTTTATTTTTTTGAATGAGTTCCTTGCTCCATCAATCTCTGTGCGTATAAATCTTAATTGGAATTGCTATAAAAGACGCATTCGCTTCACTTGAAAGCGCGCCAAAAAGCGAAAGTCAAAAGCGGAAGTCAAAACCCCAGGGCTCTGCCCTGGACCCGCAGTCACATTTCTTCCGATGATTCATCATGTTTCAACTCAATTCGCACTCTACGCGAAGATTTTTTAGGATCGTGGCGCATAGCCCGCACGGGGGGCGAAAAACCTCCCGCCGTTCACGGGGACGGGACAGGAGAGCCCCCGCCCCCCTCGGCCCGCCGTTTTTTCAGCAGCGCCTCCTGGCGCGCCAGTTCCCGACCCAGATAGAGGGCGTGGGCGATGTCCGACACCGCCTCGTCCCGCACCAACTGCTTTTCCACCTCTTCCGCCGAACGCCCCCGATAGGTGGTCAAGGGTTGCCCATCATGCATCAACTGGGCCGCCAACTCCCCCGCCTCTGGATCGATGGTCAGGACGAAATGGCCGCGCGGATCGGGACGGAACGTCCGCCGCCCCGTCTCGGGATGGTCCACCCCGTCGGGCCGCCGGGACGCCGCCACCGCCTTGGCCCGTTCCAACCCCAACCCCTGGGGATCCAACGTCATGGAGTGGCTGAAAGTGGAGACCGCCCCGGGAACCATGCCCGCCCCCCCGGCGACGAGACGCTGAATCGCCATCAGGCCGTAAACGTTGCGCAACCAGCCGTCCAAGGCGTTGTGGGTGCGAAAGGTCGCGGTGAGATCCAGCCGCTCCTCGAACCGGCGAAAATAGAGGGAGACCAAACAGGGATGCCCCTGGCTCCCCGGGGCCAGATCCCGCCCCGTGTCCCACAACGCCAGATAACCGTGGCGCGACTCCGGATCCTCCCGCAACCGTTCGGAGATGGCCGACAATCCGTCCAGAACCCCCCCGTCCGGGGTGCGAAAATGGCCCCGCATCCGATGACCATAGGTGTAAAACTGCTCCGGCGGCAGTTCGGCCCGCAGGATCTCCTCCTGATACCCCCGCAACCGCGCCACCGAAAAACCGTTGGCCTCCAGGGCCTCGGGGGCGTCCTCCCGGGGGTGGGGCAGGGTGATGTGGACGTTGAGCAACTCGACCCGCGCCCCCTTTTTCAGCGCGACGGGTCGCCCGAAGCGCAGCAGGCGGAAAAGAAGCTCCTTCCAGGCCTCCAGGGGGGAGTCCCGCAGCACCCCGTGATCCCGAGGCTCGGAGGGAAACCAGGCGGTCTCCGGGATCGGGGCCAGGGGGATCGCCAGACGGGGGGCCTGAACCGGCGGGGGGGGCGGCAGTTGGGCGAAAAAAAAGCGCAACCCCTCCGGGGTCTTGGATCGCGGGTCTTCGTCCAGATCGATCAAGCGCAGGCCGCCTCCGAACATCGTCGGCGTCACCCCCCCATCCAAAGTGCGGGTTGTTCCGACGATGCGAAACATGGGGACGCCGAGAAAGATCGTCTCCTCCAGTCCGGCGGCGAAAAATTGCGTCAGCTCCCGCCGGGAGCCGGACAAATCCTTGCCATGGATCACCAGGGTGGAAATTTGCGGATTGTACAGCAGATTTCGCAACAACTCGGGCAGGCCGTTGCCGTAAAGGGTTCCCAGGACAGCGATGCGGGAGGTTTCGGGAAAACAGTCCACCCCCGCCTGCTCCAGCCGCGAGCGCACCACGGCGGGCGGGGTCCAGAGGGTCGCCACCCCCACGTCTCCCAGGGGATTGATCCGCTCCAGCCGGTCCGCGTGGTGCAAAGGTTGGAAATCCATGAGGCGTCCGAAGAAAAAAGAGGGAGGAGAACCGATCCACCCCCCTGTTCATACTCCAAATCGGGGCGCGCCGCCATTGCCGATTCCGCAACCCCGTCGCCCGACCGTCCCCCCCCTCCTCCCGGCGAAAGGCCCGCGCTTTCCCCGACGGAAGGAGCGCCGCTCTTCCGGGGGAAGAGGAAAAGAAAAGGGCGAGGGGTTCGCCAATGATGCGCGGTTCTCTTGCGCCGCCGCTGCTGGTATAAAGAAGGTGGCGGGGGGCGTCTCCCACCCCCGCGCCGACTTTCCCGACCCCACCCTTCGCCCTGCGCGGAAGATTCGACATGATCAAGCGGTTGCCGCTCCTGTTGTTGATGATCGTTCTGGCCGGTTGCGCCAGCAAACCCGAGCCCGAGGACACGCGCACCCCCGACGTGATCTACAAGGACGGCATGGCCCAGTTGCAGGCCAAGCAGTACAAAAAATCGGTGAAATTTTTCGAGGACGTGGACCAGAAATATCTCGCCTCGGTGTGGGCCACCCGGGCGCGGATGAATTTGATCTACGCCCATCACAAGGCCGAAGAGTACCCCGAGGCGGTGAGCGCCGCCGAGCGGTTCATCAAACTCCACCCCCGCCATCCCCACGCCGCCTACGCCTATTACATGCGGGCGCTCTCCTTCTATCGCCAGATCACCGACGCCTTCCGCGACCAGGAACACACCCGCCAAGCCATGGCCGCCTTCAAGGAGGTGATGGCCCGCTTTCCCAAGACCGACTACGCCTGGGAAGCGGAGCGGATGATGAAGGTCTGCCGCGACCACCTGGCGGAACAGGAGATCGTGGTGGCCCGGTACTATCTGGACCACGAGGAGTACATCGCGGCGGTCAATCGTTTTCGTTCCATGGTGGAACACGGGGAGTTCAGCCGCACTCCCTACGTCGAGGAGGCGCTGTTCAGTCTGGTGGTCACCCACCTCAAGCTCGGGCTGCCCGAGGACGCCCGCAACTACGCCGCCGTGCTGGGCCGCAACTTTCCCAATGGGGCGTTCTATCAACAAGCCAACCAGATGCTCAAGGGCGAGGGGGGATTTTCCCAGGCGGAATTGGAAAATCTGCGCCTGGGCGTGGACGAAAGCTCCTGGCTCAAGCGGTTTCTCGACGGCATGACCCCCGGCGTCCCCGGTATGACCAACTATTGAGCGGATGAACCCCGCCCCGCCCTTCGGGCGTCCTCCACCGCTGGCGGATCAAGGAGACGCGATGAACCCCCGCACGAAATTCGCCCTGGCTGTCACCCTCTTCAGCGCTCTGCTCGCCCTGGGGGCGACCGTGTCGCTGAGCCCTCCGGCCCTGGCCGCCGCCGCTTCTCCAATGGGGGGCGCGGTTCTGGGGCCGTCCGGCGACGCGGTGGGATGGGGCTATCTGGCGGCGGCGCTGGCCACCGGCCTCTCCTCGCTGGCGGCGGGTTACGCCGTGGCCAACGTCGGTTCGGCGGCCATCGGAGCGGTGACGGAAAAACCCGAACTGCTGGGCCGCATGTTGATCCTGGTGGGGCTGGCGGAAGGCATCGCCATCTACGGCCTGATCATCTCCATCCTCATCCTCAACCGGCTGGGCTGATCGCCATGGCCGGGGGGACGGTCTTCGTCGGCGATGCCCTCACCGGGGCGGGCTGGCGTCTGGCCGGCGCGACGACGTTGGTTCCCTCGCCGGGGGAGGAGGAGACGTTTTTTCGCCAAGCCCTGCGCCAGGGCGAACTGGTCATCGTGACGGCGCAAACCGCCCAGCGGCTGCCCCGCAAGCTGCTGGAAGCCGCCGCCGTCGCTCAATCTCCCCAGGTGTTGATCGCTCCCGACGCGGCGGGGGGCGCGGCCCCCCAGGATTTGGCGGCGGCGTTGCGGTCGCAGATGGGGCTGGGCGGATGATCCCCCTCCCTGGCGCGAGTTCGCCGCCATGACGACTTCCCGCAATCTCCCCTCGCCGCGCCCCGCCGCGGCCTCCCCCAACCCACGGGACGGACGTTCCGCCGCCGAATCGGTCCATGTCTCCCATCCCGCCCTGCCCGCCCTGCTGGAGCGGGTGGAGCAGCATCGGCGGACGGTCTGCGACGCCCTGCTGGAGGAGGCCCGGCGCACCCGGGGGGAGATTCTTCGTCAGGCCCGGCGGGAGGCCCGGCGTCGGGTGCAACGGGCGGTGCGGGTGGAACGGGACATTTTACGGGAGCAACTTCAAGAGGCCCGCGCCGATTGGGTGGCGGAACGGCGGGAACTCCAGCTGGAATCCGCCTCCTCCCTGGTGGCCCGGATGCGCAAGCTGCTGCGCCAGGCCCTGGAGACCCGCTGGCGGGACGAGAACGGGCGGCGGGGGTGGATCGGGGCACTGATCCGTCAGGCCCTGGCCCAACTGCCCCCGGGGGAATGGACCGTCTCCCACGACCCGGCGTGGCCTCCGGAGGAGTTGGCCCCCTGGCGTCCGGCCATCGTCCAGCGTTGCGGCGCCGCCCCGATCTTTCGCGCCGTCGAGGGGTTCGGCGGGGGATTGCGGCTGTGTCGGGAGGGGGTCTGCCTGGACGGCTCGCTGGAACGCATCCTGACCCATCGCGAGGAGTTGGACGCCATGCTGCTGGCCATGCTGCACCAGGAGGGCCCATGAGCCGCGGGGTGATCCGTTGGATCGGCGGTCCGGTGCTGAAGGCCCGCTCCCCCGATCCCTTTCGCGTCCACGAGGCGGTCACTGTCGGCCCCCGGCGGCTGCTGGGGGAAGTGGTGCGGCTGGAGGGGGACGAACTGACGGTGCAGGTGTTCGAGGAGACCACCGGACTGCGCCCCGGCGACGCGGTGGAAGGGAGCGGAACTCCCCTGGCGGCCCGGCTGGGGCCCCATCTGCTGGGGGGCGTCTTCGACGGGCTGCTCCGTTCGCTGGAGGACAACCAGGCGGATTTTCTCCAGACCGGCGGCTGGCCCCGCCGTCCCCGGCGCTACCCCTTCATCCCGCTGGTGCAGGAGGGGCAACCCCTCTCCGGGGGGCAATCCTTCGGCGAGGCGACCACCGATCCCCACGCCGTGCGGCCCCACCTCTGTCTGGCCCCCCCCGGGGTGAGCGGCGAGGTGGAAAGTATCGCCGAGGCGGGGGAGTACGACGACGCCGAACCCCTCTGCCGCCTGCGGGATCGCCAGGGGCGGATCCACGACCTGGCCATGAGCCACTTCTGGCCGGTGCGCACCCCTCGTCCGGCGGCGGAGCGGCTGCCCATCGGCCCCCCCATGATCACCGGACAGCGGATTCTCGACTGCCTCTTTCCCATCGCCCGGGGGGGCAAGACGGCGGTGCCGGGGGGCTTCGGCACCGGCAAGACGGTGCTGCTGGAGACGGTGGCCAAATGGTGCAACGCCGATGTCATCATCTACGTCGGTTGCGGCGAACGGGGCAACGAAATGTCCGGGGTGCTGGACGAATTCCCCCACCTGGAAGACCCCCGCACCGGCCGACGCCTGATGGAACGGACGGTGGTCATCGCCAACACCTCCAACATGCCGGTGGCGGCCCGGGAGGCCAGCATCTACACCGGGGTGACGGTGGCGGAATATTTTCGCGACCAGGGGTTGCACGTCGCCTTGATGGCCGACTCCACCAGCCGCTGGGCCGAGGCGCTGCGGGAGGTTTCCGGTCGTCTGGGGGAGCTGCCCGGCGAGGGGGGCTATCCCGCCTACCTCTCCACCCGGCTGGCGGAATTTTACGAACGGGCGGCCCTGGTGCGCACCCTGGGGGGCGGCGAGGGCTCCGTGACCCTCATCGGCGCGGTGAGCCCCCCTTCCAGCGACTTTTCCGAACCGGTGACCATCCACACCAAGCGGTATGTGCGCAACTTTTGGGCGCTGGACAAAAAACGGGCCCAGGCCCGCTTCTTCCCCGCCATCGATCCCCTGCTCTCCTACTCCGAGGACGCCGCCGACCTGGCCCCGTGGTGGCATCGTCAGGGGAATACCCGCTGGGCCGAACAGCGCAAACGATTTCTCACCCTGTTGGAGGAGCAGTCCAAGATCGAGCGCATGGCCCGGATTCTGGGCCAGGACGCTCTCCCGCCCAAGCAGCGCTTGACCCTGCTGGCCGCCTCGCTGGTCAATGAAGCGTTCCTGCGGCAATCGGCCTTCGCCCCCAAGGATCGTTACGCCACGCCGGAGCGGCAAAACCGCATGATGACCCTGCTGGAGCGCTTTTTCTCCCTGTCGGAGGGGGCGCTGCGGGCCGGGGTGGAGGTGGAGGCCATGGCCGCCCTGCCGGCGTTGCGCCGCCTGATGCGCATGGGCGAGGAGATCGGCGAAGAGGAGCTGCCCCTCTTCGACGCCCTGGAACGGGAGCTGGAGGAGGCCTTTCACGCCCTGGCCCCCATGGGGACGTTGGAGGAGCCGACATGATCGCCGATCTGCAAGCCGAGGGGATCGTCACCCGCATCGACGGGCCGCTGCTCTTCGCCCGGCGGCAGGTCAACGTCGGGCTCAACGAGGCGGTGCGGGTCACCGGGGCCGACGGCCGCCGTCGCCTGGGGCGCATTGCCGCCCTGGACGACGATTTCATGGTGGTGGAGGTGCTGGAATCCACCGACGGGCTCTCCCTGGCGGAGACCAGCCTGCATTTTTTGGGGAGCGAAATCTCCTTCGCCCTGGGGCCGGGCATTCTGGGCCGGGTGTTCGACGGGGTGGGGCGGGTGCTGGACGAGGGCCCGCCCATTCCCGCCCAGACCGTCATGCCGATCAACGGTTCGGCGATCAATCCGGTGCGGCGGGCCAAGCCGGAGGATTTCATCGAAACCGGCGTCTCCACCATCGACATCCTCAACAGCCTGGTGCGGGGCCAAAAGCTGCCCATCTTTTCCGGCGGCGGTCTGCCCCACAACCGGCTGGCCCTGATGATCGCCCTCCACGCCCGGTTGCGGCGGCGGGACGGGGCGGGAGAAGGTCACGGGGGTGCCGGCGGCGGGGTGGAAAGAGCTCACGCCGCCCGTCAGGGGGGGGGG
>JADGAP010000004.1:0-12868 GCA_015231965.1 Magnetococcales bacterium
GGTCGGGACGGGTGGCGAACCAGCGCCGCCGCATCCAGAACAGCAGCAGCCCGCCCCCCAAGACCGTCACCCCCAGCCAGAGCCACGGCAGCCACGGGGCGAGGTGCCCCAGTCGCTCCCACACCGACAGGGCGACCTCGGTGAGGGAGAGGGCCAGCCACGCCAGCAGCAGGGTCAATACCGCGACCAGTCCACCGACCAGCTGGCGAAGGGGGGGAAGGGGAGTGGGCATCATCCGCTCATTGGTTGCCGTAGTTGTTCTCTTCCCCGCAATCGGGGCAGGTCCAGGTGATGTTGTTGCAGGTCATGCCCCAGCGGTTGTCGTCCATGCAGGGCTGACACATGGCGAAGTCGCAGCGCCGACAGCGCCAAGCGAAACGCACGGTTTGGCGGCAGGCGACGCAAACCAAGGGCAGGCGACGGCGCTCCCGACGGGACAACGGCCCGGGGGACGGTTCGGGGGAGAGCCCGGGTTGGGCGGTCGGGAGGTCGGCGGTTTTCATGGCGGGCGCGGCGGCGAAAGGGCGACAGGTTTCCGTCTCATTCCTCATTGTGCGGCGCCTGCCGTCCCATGCCAACAATTCGCGACCGTCCCGCCGCGAGAAAGGGGCGGGGAAATCGGCGAAATGGCGGGCGCCCTTTGAAAAAAAGGGAAGAGTTATCCATACTCCAGCTCATCCACTCAGCACAACCGGGGATGATGACGATGCGCGGCATCCTTTTCATGGCGTTGCAGGATTTCCTCGAATCCGGACTCGAGCCCGGGGGGCTCTGGGAGCCTGCCGCCGTTGCCGCCGGTCTGCAAGGCCGGGAGTACGACCCCGAGGAGGAGTATCCCGACGAGGAGATGGAACAGTTGATCCTGGCCGCCGCCAGGATGACGAGGGGTTCCCGGGAAAAGATTCTGGAGTCCTTCGGGCGGCACATCGCCCCGGGGTTGCTGGACATGGGGGCCTCCCTGGGGTTGCTGCAAGAGGGGTGGACCACCCTGGATCTGGTGGAGCATCTCAACACCGCCCTCCATCCCGCCGTGATGCCGGAAGTCGAGGAGTCCCCCGGCATCCGCACCCTGCGCTTGAGCCTGGGCGAGGTGGCCATCGCCTATTTTTCCAAACGGCGCATGTGCTTTTTCCTCAAGGGGCTGCTCCAGGGGTTCGCCGACCATTTCGCGCAACCCCTGGTGATTCGCGAACCGGTCTGCCAGATCCAGGGGGCACCGTTTTGTCGTATCTCGGTGATCCTGGACGACCCGGAACTGCTGCGCCGCATCGACATCCCCCGGGAGTTCGGACGCATCGCCCGGGAAAAAGAGGAGCTTAAATTTTTCAATCAACTCCGGGGGGCACCGGTGGCCTTTTCCGGATGGGTGGTCAGCTTTACCGCGGACGAAGTGGTGGTGCATTGTCATCCCGATCAAATCGCCGCCATGCTCGACGAGGGGCGCACCACCATCGCCGCCCCCCACATGGCCCTGGGGATGATCGCCGCCGTCAAGGAGGCCACCCCCTCCCAGGGGCAGGCGGTGCTGCATCGCCTGGTGCTGGCGGATGGTCCGGTGGGGCGGCGGGAGAATGATCGGGTGGCCCCCCATCGGCCGGTGATCGTCCAGTGCCTGGTCGACGAACGCTCGATCAAGGGGGAGCTGATCAACATCTCCACCGGAGGCGTCTCCTTCCGTTTGGCGGGGGAGGATGTTTTGGACGACAGCCTGCTCTTCGCCAACGTCAGCGGCGAGTTGACCCTTCATTTCGTCGGGGAGCGCAAGGGGGACAAGGGGGGGAGCGGGGCGGGGGGCATCCGCTGGATGGAGGCCGGGGAGTTGATCGGACCCCAACGGGTCGTCTTTGGCGGCAATTTGCTGGAGCTTCAGGACGACGGAAATCGTCCCATGGCCCGGGTGGTCTTTTCCCGCATGGACCCCTCCTCCCGCCGCATCGTCGATCATTACGTGCATCAACGGTTGGTGGAGGCCCAGTCTGGACCCGGCGAATCCCGGTGACAAGACGGAAAGAGCGGCAGGCCCCGCGTCAGGAGGGGGAGGCGTCGTCGGGGGAGGGGGCCAGCAGGGTGAGCAGGGCGTGGAGGGTCTCCAGGCGAGGAGCGGCGACGCCGCAACGGTGGGCGGCCCGCAGGGCGTTGCCCAGAATCGCCTCGGTTTCCAGGGGACGCCCCGCCAGGTGATCCAGCAACATGCTGGTTTGATAGGGCTCCATGCGCCGGGTGTCGGCGATGTTTTTCTCCACCACCTCCTCCGGCAGGGGATGCCCCGTCGCCGCCGCGATGCGCCGCACCTCCTCCATCACCCCGCGAATCAGGGGCAGCGCGGCGGAATCCTCGATCATGCGCCGGGTCGAGGCCCCGGTGAGGGCGGAGAGGGGGTTGAAGGGGGCGTTCCACACCAGCTTGCGCCACCGCTCGGTGACGATATCCTCCGCCACGGCGCAGGGGACTCCGGCCCCCTCGAAGCAGCGGGCCAGCCGTTCCGCCTCGGGCCGACCCCTCCCCTCCCGAGGATAGGAGCCCAGGGCCAGCCGCCCGAAGCAGAGGTGACGCACCCGCTCCGGGGCGGTCCGACTGACGCAGACGAAGGCCAGGGCGCTCAACAGCGGGTGGTCGGGAAAGGCGCGGGCCGTCGGCTCCTCGATCTCCACCCCGTTTTGCAGCAACACCAGGGTGGTGCCCGGACCCAACACGGGGCGGATCAACGCCGCCGGGTCGATCTCCGGCAGCGCCTTGACGCAATAGATCACATAATCGAAAACCGGGGGAGGGGGATCGCTCGGGGTGTAAAGGCGATGGGGCTGAAAGGAAAAATCCCCGTCGATGCTCTCCACGTGAAACCCCCGGGTCAACGCCGGATGGTCCGCCGAGCGCAGCCGGAACGACACCGGAACCCCCGCCCGGGCCAGCTTGCCCCCGTAAAAAATGCCCACCGCCCCGGCCCCGAGGATCAAGACGGCGGGGGGAGACGTCCCATCGGAGAGGGACGCGGGAGGGGGCGGGGCGGGAGGCGGGGCGGCGGCGTCTTCCATGGTTCAACCCGAATTACCCACTAAAGATGAAAAGTGCATTCACGAGCAGAAAAAGGTGAAGGGGGGTATTGGGGGGACAGTTCCCTGTCCCCCCAAGGTCTTGATTTTGACTTTGTTTTTCGGGCGCGCTTTCAAGAGAAGCCAATGCGCTTTTTGCATTGGCGCAGCGCGCCCAATCGTCGCCAAAGGCGACTGGATTTTCAACCGGATGGAACGTTTTTTGTTCCATCCGGTTGCGAGGGGCTTTTGGGACTTGGACCTAATGGATAATCTGGGTTCAAACGATCATCGGGATTCTGCAACGATTCAGAGGAGAGGATCATGAATAAAAAGACGAAACCCCTGGCGGCCCGGACCCTGGTCCTGACGGCGACGGCCATTCTCTCGCTGAGCGCGGCGGGGTGGGCCTCCGAGGCGGTGAAGGGCGACCCCGCCAAGGGCGAGGCGCTGCACGAAAAACATTGCATCGCCTGTCACGCTGGGCGCTTCGACGGCGACGCCTCCAAAATGTACACCCGCCCCAATCGCAAAACCGCCAACCTGGCCAAGCTGAACTCCATGGTCGGCTATTGCAGCCAGCAATTGGGGTTGCAGTGGTTTGACGAGGAGGTGGCCGACGTGGCCGCCTACTTGAACGGCAAGTACTACCAGTTCAAGTAACCTCCCCGGAGGATTCCACGGGGGGCGCCGCCTTGCCCGCCTCGGGAGAGGCGGTCGCCTCTCCCAGGGCGCCGTAAATGCGGCACTGTCCCCGGCCCTCCTCCTTCACTTGATAGAGGGCCATGTCGGCCTTTTTGAGCAGGGTTTCGGCATCCTCCCCTTGATCGGGGAAAATGCTGATGCCGATGCTCACCCCGATGCGGCAGACGTGTTCCCGCAGTTCAAAGGGTTTTTCCGTCTCCTGAATCAGCCGCCGGGCCACCGCCAGGGTTTGTTCGGCGCTTTGACATTCGGGAAGAATGGCGGCGAACTCGTCCCCGCCCATGCGAAACACCGCGTCGCTGTCCCGCACGCAATGTTCCAACCGCTTGCTCACCTGCGTGAGCAGTAGATCCCCCATGTCGTGTCCCAGGGTGTCGTTGACCGGCTTGAATTTGTCCAGATCCATGAACAGAATGGCCACGCGACCTTTTTGCCGGCGACCCTGGGCCAGGGAACGTCCGAGAAAATCGTGGAACAGCCTCCGGTTGCCCAGGCCGGTGAGGGCGTCGCTGCAGGCCAGACGCTCCATGGCGTCCTTCTGTTCATGGAGTTTGCCGATGTGGGTGTAGACGGTCATCGAGGCGGTCTCGAAGGCCCGGTCCAGCACCTTGAGCTCGTTGCCCGACTCCTCCGCGGCGGGGGTTTCCCGATCCAGGCCGGTGGCGCAGACATCCATGAGAATTTGCGACTTGTTCTGAAGGCGGCGCAGGGGATGGATCAAATACCAGTAAGAGGCCGCTGCCAGTCCCAGCACCAGGAGCAGAATCACCCCCGCCGACCACGCCAGTTGCGAGGCGCTTTGGAACAAGAAGCCGTGGCTGGCGGCCAACTCGATGTGGGCGATCAGGACATAGATCGCGCCCATCACCTTGAGCGGGGCGTAATAGTGGGCCAGGGAGTGACCGTGGTCTTCCGCCGTGATGATCCCCTCGGACGCGATGGCCTGGCGGGATTGGTCGAGGTCAAGGGCAAGGCGGGGGACCGCGCCGGAGGAGCTGGCGAGGATCTTCTCGGCGTCGGTCAAGGTCAATTCATGGTGGACGTGACGAGCGATGCCTTGCAACCAACGGGAGCCCACCCGGCTGCCCACCACCACGCCCCCCACCAGTCGGCCGTTGTTGAACACCGGGGCGGCGGCCCACAACTCCAGCCCTTGGTCCGTGGGCAGGCTGAAAAGCACCGACTTTCCGTGTTCGATGGTCTCCGGCTTGGGCATTCGTTGGGACAGTTGTTCGGCGTTTGGAGAAGCATTGAGAATCACCTCCCCATGGCCATCCACCAGCGCCACCAGTTCGATGCCCATGTCGCCGGTGAGCTGTTGCAGCGTGGCGCGGAAGGCGTCGTCGTTGGTGAGGGGGGTCTGGCGATGCCGTTGCAACGCTCCTTGCAAGATGCGGTTGCTTTGCAGCAGTCGCAAAAGCCGGGGGAGGCGAAGGGTCTCCTCCTCGATTTGGGACTGAACTTGATCGAGGGTCTGTAGAACCTGCTGCTGAATGCGCTCGTGAGCGTTTTTGTGGGCGGGCTGATAGTTGAGATAAAACCCCGAGGCCAAGGTGGCCAGGGCGGTCAGCGCCAGCATGATCAAAATGGGATAGAGGAGGCTTTTTTTGTGCATCACGAATAAGCTCCGGGGGAGTAAGTCCGGAGTCGGGCGCTGGCGCATCGCGATGGGGGAGGGATCATTCATGAAAACCGGGCCTCATGGGGAAAACGGGCCGCCGCTTGCCCCTTCCTGGAGGGCGGAAAGCCATATCTCCTCGTCATCCCGCGAGAAGACCGCCAAGATCACCAGACGGAGGGTTCCTGGATCGCCTCCCAGAAATTGGCGGATGGCCACCGCCGCGACGCGGGCCGCCTCCGGCTTGGGGTAGCCAAAGGCCCCGGTGGAGATGGCGGGAAAGGCGATGCTGGCCAATTGGCGCTCCTTGGCCATTTGCAAGGCGTTGCGATAGCAGGCCGTCAATAATTCGGCGGGCTGGGGATCGCGATGGTGGATCGGGCCCACGGTGTGAATCACGAAGCGGGCCGGCAGTCGCCCCCCGGGGGTGATCACCACCTCGCCGGTGGGCAGTCCCTCGGGCCAGCGGGTGCGCCGGATCTCCTGACACGCCCGCAAAATGTCCGGCCCGCCCGCCCGATGGATCGCCCCGTCCACCCCGCCGCCGCCCAGCAGCGAGGCGTTGGCGGCGTTGACCACCGCATCCACCGCCAAAAGGGTGATGTCGCACTGCACCACCCGGATTTCCGGGGGGATCCCCAACAACGGGAGGAGGGGATGCACGGGAATCGCCATGCGGTGTTTTCTCCAAGGGCGCGCTTTACCAACCGCAAGGCCGCTTCACGCCCAAAAAAGCAACGTTTCTTGTGTGGTTTTGGACCATGCAAGCAAAAAGCCGACCGTATTCCATGTCAAGCCGTGGGGGCGGATCCGATGAACCAGGCGAGGTCCATAAAGGGAATGAAGGGGAAGATGGAGGCCATGAATAGTTTGGACTATATATTTCTCCGGGGAATGGGGCAAGGCGAGTCAGGGGGGGGAGGAGGTTGGTCGCGATAGGCATGTTTTTTGCTTAATCTTGTGGCATGATCCACGCCCCTGACATACGCCGCGCCGTACCGGCCTCCGCCATGGAGACCCCGCGCGCTCCCAAGGCCGCTCCCACCGGGGGCGCGTCCCCCGAGGCCTTTGGCCAACTCCTCTCCCGTTCCCTGGCGCAAGGCGCGACGGGAGCCGCCCAGGGGGGGAAATATTTGCCGGGCGCGCCACCCGCGCAGTCCGCGCCGTTCCTGGATCGCCGCATGGTGCAACAGATGGCCGCCATGGTGCGGGCCATGATGAACGGGGCCAACGTCACTGGCTGGAGCGGGGGAGGGGCTTCGTCCTCGCCGGCCAGTGGGTTGGCCTCCCTGGCCATGGCCTCCGGCATGGGGCGCAACACCGCTCATCCGGCCCTCTCGGCCTGGATGGACGGATCGGCACCGCCCGCCGCCGCGTCGCCCGCTCCCGTCGCCCCGGCGGCCCCAACCGACGCCGTTGCCCCGCCAGACATGACCCCCCTGCCGGTGGACGCCCCCGCCGAGGCGGGAGCCCTCGACCCGAGGGAGGCGGGAGAGGAAGTCCCCTACGCCGACCTCATCCGTCGAGCCGCCCGAGAGACCGGTCTGGAGCCCGCCCTGATCGCCGCCGTGATCCAGACCGAAAGCAGCTTCAATCCCAAGGCGGTCTCTCCGGTGGGGGCGCAAGGATTGATGCAACTCATGCCCGCCACCGCCAAGGAGTTGGGGGTGAAGGATCCCTTCGATCCCGAGCAGAACATCCTGGGCGGCAGTCGCTATCTGAAAAAATTGCTCGACCGCTACCACGGCGACCGCTCCCAGGCCCTGGCCGCCTACAACTGGGGCATGGGCAATGTGGAGCGCCGTCCCGACGCCATGCCCGGCGAAACCCGTCGCTACGTCGCCCGGGTCAACGGCCTGACGGATCACATGAACGTCTGAACCCGATGTGCCCCTGGCACCCCGTCCCGCCCCTGAGAGGGGGGGATGTTCCGGATTTTCCCTCGCTTCTCCCGCTTTTTCTTCACCTTCTCCGTCGCAAGATGACCGGGATCCCTCTGGGGCGCGTTGTGATGATGACGCGTCGTCGTTATACTGCCCGAATGAAACGAAAATGGGGGGCGATGGACCCGAACGGGTTCCCCGAGGGCGGGTGTTTCGTGCCGCGTCTCCCCGCGCCGGTCGCTCCGGCGTCTTGTATGGACCTTCAGTCGGTGGGAGATGGAGACAGGATGAAGGCGAGGCGCATGATTCCGTGGTTGGCGACCGTCGCCGCGCTGCTGTTGGGGGCTCCCGACGGGCGCGCGGACGAACTGGAGGAGGCCTACGGCTTGCTCGAACGCAAGCAGTTGGATCAAGCCCAGGGCAAGGTCGACGCCTTTCTCAAATCCCACCAGGGGGATCCCCGGGGGCGGTTCGTCCAGGGGTTGCTCCAGGTGGAGCGTCGGGAGTTGGACAAGGCGGTGGAGACCTTCAAGGGGTTGACCAAGGACTATCCCGACCTGCCCGAACCGTACAACAATCTGGGGGCGCTCTACGCCGAAAAAGGGGAGTTCGAAAAGGCCCGGGACGTCTTTCTCAAGGCCATTCGCACCCATCCCAGCTACGCCACCGCCCATGAAAACCTGGGCGACCTCTACGCCCGCATGGCCACCGTGGCCTATGACAAGGTGTTGCGGATCAATCAAGACCACAACATGGCCAAGGCCAAACTGGCCATGATGAAGGATCTGTTGAGCCTGCCCACCCCCACCGGGGAAGGGGACAAATCCGCCGCCTCCCAGAGCGCCGCCGCTTCCCGCGCCGCCGCGCCGTCCACCGCTCCCGCCGTCGCGCCGCCGACTGCTTCTCCCGACGCGGCGCGCAAGGCCCAGGAGAAGGACGAGGTGGCCCAGGCCGTGCAGGAGTGGGCCGCAGCCTGGACCTCCCGCAATCCGGATCGCTATCTGGCGGTCTACGCCAGCGATTTTTCCCCACCCCGGGGGGCCTCGCTGGCCTCCTGGACCCAGGAGCGGCGGCAGCGCCTGCAGTCCGCCCGGGCCATCGAGGTGCGGGTGGAAGGGATGAAAATCAACTTGCTGAGCAACGGACGGGCCCAGGCCTCCTTCGTGCAGCACTACAAGTCCGACAACTACCAGGACAAGGTGGGCAAGATTCTCTTCCTCAAGCAGGACGGCGGACGCTGGAAAATCGTTCAGGAGTTGGCGGATGGTTGAGGGCGGGCGCATGGCCCAATGGTCCCGGAGGACGGGGGCGTTTTGCGCCGTCGCCCTGGCCCTGGCCCTGGCGGGCTCGGCTCGGGCGGAACTCCCCACGGCCTCCCCGCCGCCTCCCGAGGTTCCCATCGTCCCCCAGGAGCGGTTGCTGCTGGAGGGATTCGAGGCCATGCGCCTGGGCGACTCCGAAAAGGCGATGGACACCTTTTCCGCCCTGAGCCGCGACAACCCGGATTTCCGATTGGCGCAACTGATCCACGCCGACCTGCTGTTGGGCCGCACCCGCTTTCTCAAGGATTTCGGAGAAGGGGCGCTGGCCCGGAAAAAGGTCAATGGCCACGTCTACACCGTGGAAATGCTGCTGGAGGAGACCCAGGCCCGGCTGGGCTACGCCGCCCAGCGCCCTCCCCCGGGATGGTTGCCCAAGGAGTTGCTCCACCTGTCGCCGCAATTTCTCTCGGTGGTCGTGGTGGACCTGACCTGGTCCCGCTTCTACCTGTTCCAAAACCGCGACGGTTTGCCGGTGCTGACCGCCGATTATTACATCTCCATCGCCAAGAACGGTTTTGACAAAAGTAAGGAGGGGGACAAACGGACCCCCCTGGGACTCTACTTCATCACCGAATATTACAGCCCCGAAAAGCTGGACGACTTTTACGGCAGCGGAGCCCTGCCGTTGAACTATCCCAACGAATGGGATCAACTCCACAATCGCGGCGGATCGGGCATCTGGCTCCACGGCACCCCCTACGGGTTGTACAGCCGACCGCCCCGCTCCACCGAAGGTTGCGTCGCCCTGACCAATCCAGACTTTCTCGAACTGACCCAGCGGGTCAACCTGGGTGCCCCGGTGGTGTTGAGCAAAAACGTCCACTGGATGGCCCCCGACGCCTGGAAAACCTGGCGGGCCCACTTCGCCAAGCAGATGGAAGCCTGGCGCGCCGATTGGAGCAGTCGCGACGCCAGCCGGGTGTTGCGGCACTATTCCGCCGAATTTCGCAATTCGTTGCAGGATGGGCGCTCCTGGCGGGGCGTGCTGCCCGAGTGGCTGAACCTCTCCCCCCCCGCCGCCATGCGCGAGGGGAGCCTGAGCATTCTGGGCTATCCCGGTTCGGAGGAGATGGTGGTGGTGACCTTTGAACAGGATCCTGTGGGATTGGGGCCCGACGCCTGGAACCGCCGTCGTCAATATTGGCGGCAAGAGGGGGACGGGCAGTGGAAAATCATCTTTGAGGATCAGGTTTGAACCGTGGACAACCTGCTCGCCAAGGCCACCGTCTCCGCCCATGCCCTCATCGTTCGCCGGGGCGCGCCGAATGACGGCTTCCAACTGCTGCTGGTGCGCTTGACCTACCGGGATCACCGGGGGGGCAAGTGGGCCTTTCCCGGTGGGTTTGTCGATGCGGGGGAGGCGGTGGAAAACGCCCTGCGCCGCGAGGTGAGCGAGGAAATCGGCATCGAATTGCGCCAATGGCGTCAGGTGGCGGTGGTTCCCTGTCTGCAACAGGAGTTTCCCAATGTGGGCTTTTTGTATCTTTGCGAAGCCTGGGACGGGGAACCCCGTTGTCTCAGCCACGAGTTGAGCGAGGCGTTGTGGGTGGGGGAGGCGGAGTTTTGCCGTATCTCCCGGGAGCAAAGGCTGGCCTATCCGTTGATGTCCCGTCAGGTGGACTGTCTCGGGTGGACCTTGGACGAGGAACCGGAATAAAGGAGGATCACCCATGAAATCTGGCGTCGCGAACGCTGCCCGGGCCGTGCTGTTGGCGGGCGTGTTGACGGGGATCTCCACCGCCTTGGCTCAACCGCCGTGGGGCGCTCCTCCCGGCGCGCCCGTCGGGGCTCCACCCTCCGCCGCGCCGCCTGCCGCGGAACCCTCCGGCCCCCCCTCGGCCAGCGCCGAGGCCCTGGGCAAGGCGGAATTCCACCTGAAGGAGGCGATGAAGGCCCTGGGCGAGGCGGGCTCCACCGCCTATTCCGAACACGCCCCGGCCCTCAAGGACAAGGCCCGGCAGGCGGTGGAAGACGCCAAGCGGCTTTACGAGGAGATGGAGCAGAAGCTCAAAACCCAGCCCGGTGCCTCCGCCCCCCCGGCGAGCGGACCCCCCGCGCCGGGTCCGGCACCTCAGGCCGCCCCCGGCGGTCCGCCTCCGGGATGGGGCGGGGGACAGGGGCCATCGCCCTGGAACGGTCCGCCCGGCTACGGCCCCGGCGGCTCTGGTCCAGGTCAAACCTCGCCTTCCGGTTTGCCCCCTCGGCGGGATCCCCGCTTCATTTGAACCGACAGCGCCACCCCGGCGTCTTCCCTCGGGAGGGGTGGCCTGTTCTCCCTGGAGTCCCCCGATGATCTTCATCACGGAACAAGCCGCCCGCATGATTCACCTTTCTGCCGCCTCCAGCGATTGTCAGGGGCAGCCGTTGCGCCTCTCCGCGACCAAGGACGCCTCCGGGGGATTGCACTTCAAGATGGGCTTTGACGAGGAACGCCCCGGCGACGTCCGCTGGGAGTGCCTCCACGGCGTGGTGGTGGTGGTGGGGGAGGAGGAGAGCCGCAACCTGCTGCAAAATATGATGCTGGATTTTCGCGACATGCCCCCCGCCGGCCCTCAATTTGCCTTTCTGAGCGAAAAAAAACAACCCGAGGCGACCTAGGGGAGTACGCCGCGCCAACCTTCGCGGCGGCGGCTTGCGATTTATCGAGTTGTTCTAATTGAAATTTGCACATGCGGAGATTGCAAATGCACGGAACCCGGGCTCAAAATGAACCGTCATTCCCGCGAAAGCGGGAATCCAGTGACTTGGAGAACCAGAGGGCGCGTAAAAAGTTTGTATTTCAATAATTTAATAATAGATTTATGCGTAAATGCGCGTCATTTCGCGAATCCATGACCCCTTTAAAGCCGCTGGATTCCCGCCTTCGCGGGAATGACGTTTCGTCGTTATAACGTTGGTTGCCTCCCTAGAGGCCGATGGTCTTGATGTGCAATTTTGGCTGGAACAGCTATAACATATATTATCCTGCGCAATAAAAAGAGGCGCGGATCCGGGGAAGGGTCGGCATTCCGCGCCATGAGGTTTTCAGGCAAACGCGGGCGATAGGGTGCCCGGGGAGGGAAGCCATTCACAGATGGGGGGACGTCAGTCTTCCACCGTCACCACGACCGGGTCGCACTCCCACAAACCATGCTTGGTGCAGTAGGAGAGAGCGGACAGTTCCAACTTGCTTCCGGAGGGGACGATGTTGAACGTAACCTCCGCGTGACCCTTGGCACCTTGACCACCCAAGGTTCCGGAAACAAATTTGCCCTCGGCCAACAACGTTGGACCATTGTAAAGCTGGATGGATTGGATATAGTGTTCGGTGTCGTCGGGGTGAGGGTATTCAGAGCCCATGCGCACCGTGACGGGGAACTTCTCCCCCAACTTGGCGGACCCGGCGCAGTGAATGAAGGGGGAGTGGCGGTCGATGTAATCCTTCTTCGCTTCCCGCTCCACGGTGGAGATGTCCACGTAACGATTGATCTTGGGCATTGGCGTCCTTTCCTGACCGTTGAAATTTTGCTAAAATTATATACAATCCAACCGCTCGTCAAGCGCAAAATCCGCAAGAAGCGAGCCACGAGGCCGGGGAAGTATTTACAATTGGTTGATTTAAAGATATTTTCATCAATTCGAGGGGGATGGAAAGGCCACTCTGAAAAAAGATAATCTGGGCAATGTTTTCGCCTTGACGGAGTGGCAATAGCTCTCCATAATAACGGGATTTTCCGCGTGGAGGGGTTCCCGAGCGGCCAAAGGGAACGGTCTGTAAAATCGTCGGCTCAGCCTTCGAAGGTTCGAATCCTTCCCCCTCCACCAGTTTGACGCAGCCGCGCCGCCGTCTTGATCGGCGTTTGGCCCGGCGCGGGAGTAGTTCAATGGTAGAACGTCAGCCTTCCAAGCTGAACACGGGGGTTCGATTCCCCTCTCCCGCTCCAGACCGTTGAAACCGCCTCGCGGCGGAACATGCCCATGTAGCTCAGTGGTAGAGCACTTCCTTGGTAAGGAAGAGGTCATCAGTTCAATCCTGATCATGGGCTCCATATTAAATCCGAGCGGGTTCGTCGGCGACGGCGGACCTTTCGCCGTCCGAGCAGCAGCACCGCACACAACCGCCTCATCAATGCCGCCTGGAGAGCTTGAACCATGTCCAAGGAGAAGTTTTCGCGCAGCAAGCCCCATGTGAACGTGGGAACCATCGGCCACGTGGACCATGGCAAAACGACCCTGACGGCTGCGATCACGAAGATTCTGGCGGAGTCGGGCTCGGGCAAGGCCAAGTTTATCGCCTATGATCAGATCGACTCGGCCCCGGAAGAGCGGGAG
>JADGAP010000004.1:13399-13817 GCA_015231965.1 Magnetococcales bacterium
CGCGGCATCATGAAGGTGGGCGATCCGGTGGAAATCGTGGGGATCAAGAAGACCACCACCACCATCTGCACCGGCGTGGAAATGTTCCGCAAGTTGCTGGATCAAGGCCAGGCGGGCGACAATGTGGGCATCCTGCTGCGCGGCACCAAGCGCGAGGACGTGGAGCGCGGTCAGGTCTTAGCCAAGCCCGGCTCCATCACACCCCATACCAAATTCAAGGCGGAAGTGTATGTGTTGTCCAAGGATGAGGGCGGTCGTCACACCCCGTTCTTCTCCAACTACCGGCCCCAGTTCTACTTCCGCACCACCGACGTCACCGGCTCCATCGCCTTGCCGACGGATGTGGAAATGGTGATGCCGGGGGACAACGTCTCCATCGAAGTGACGCTGCTCAGCCCCATCGCCATGGAGCAGGGAT
>JADGAP010000004.1:13826-31353 GCA_015231965.1 Magnetococcales bacterium
GGACAACGTCTCCATCGAAGTGACGCTGCTCAGCCCCATCGCCATGGAGCAGGGACTGCGCTTCGCCATCCGCGAGGGCGGTCGGACCGTCGGCGCTGGCGTCGTCGCTCAGATCATCAAGTAGGAACGGCAGAACGCTTAAACCGACGGCCCACCGCCCGCCGCCGGATGCAGGATCCACCCGGACTTCCGTGCCCTTTTTTACGTGGGGGGAAGTCCGGGAGACGCTCCCCCTGACGGGGATGACGGAGGGCGGGAGTGAGGGGTGGCTCTTCCGGGCGTTCCCTTCGTCCCGTCGAACTCCGGCGGACGACCCCCCGGCGGCAAAGACTCTCGCGGCTCATGACCCCCAACGGAACCTGCCGGAATGGGGGGTGGAATGGAGATTTCCCATGCGTGACCTGATCAGCCTCATCTGCGAATCCTGCAAGCGCAAGAACTACACCACCGACAAGAACAAGAAAACCAAGCCGGACAAACTGGTCCTGAGCAAGTTTTGTTCTTCCTGCCGCAAACATACCCTTCACAAGGAAGGGAAAATCAAGTAAACTTCATCGTTTGACGCCCCACTGCGGGGCGACGCCGCAGGATAGTAGCTCAATTGGTAGAGCATCGGTCTCCAAAACCGACGGTTGGGGGTTCGAGTCCCTCCTATCCTGCCAATCATTCGAAGGCAATCCGAGCGAGGCCGATGGTGGAAGGCGGGGAGAACCAGGGAACGGGCGTGATCGCGACCGTTCAAAACACTCGGCGCGGATCTGCTCCTGCCGCCCCCGGCGGCCCAACGGCGGGGCGTCCAACCCCTGCCGCACCCCTCGTTGCCGAGGGGCGGATCGCTCGCTACAAGCGGTACCTCGGCGAGGTTCGAGGCGAACTGAACAAAGTGGTGTGGCCCACCCGCAAGGAGACCACCTCCACGACGCTGGTGGTCTTCCTGATGGTCGTGGCTGTCTCCATCTTCTTGTGGTTGGTGGACTCCATCCTCGCCCTGCTGGTGCAGGCGATCATCGGCTAACGCGCGGACCGTTCGGGGAACGATTTCATGTCCAAAAGATGGTACGTGATCCACGCCTACTCCGGCTTTGAGAAAAAGGTCAAATCCGCGCTGGAGGAGAGAGTCCGCCTGCATGGCATGAGCCACCTTTTCGAGGAGATTCTGGTCCCCTCCGAGGATATCGTGGAACTGCGCAATGGTCGCAAAGTGACGACCGAGCGCAAATTTTTCCCCGGCTATCTGCTGGTGCGCATGGAGTTGAACGACGCTACTTGGCATTTGGTGAAAGAGACCCCCAAGGTCACCGGCTTTCTCGGCGGCGGCGGTCATCCCCAGCCCCTCTCCGACTACGAGGTGGATAAAATCATCCGCCAAGTGGAAGTGGGCATGGAAAAACCCAAACCCAAGGTCACCTTTACCGTGGGCGAGGCGGTTCGCGTGGTCGATGGACCCTTCGTCTCGTTCAACGGCGTGGTGGAAGATGTGGACGAGGACAAAACCCGGCTCAAGGTTTCGGTCAGCATCTTTGGCCGCGCCACGCCGGTGGAACTGGATTTTGTTCAGGTGGAAAAGCTCTAAAAAGCTCCCGAGCCTTCACAAGATCCCCCATGAAGGCTTGGAATGGCGCATGCGGCGGCCCACCGGGGCGCGTCGCCTCGGCGCTGAATCGGTACTCGGAGATGATCGATGGCAAAGAAGATCACAGCGTACATCAAACTCCAATGCCCCGCCGGGGCGGCCAAGCCCAGCCCCCCCGTGGGCCCGGCCCTCGGTCAGCACGGCCTGAACATCATGGAGTTTTGCAAAAATTTCAACGCCCAGACCCAAAAGTTGGAGCCGGGTCAGCCGACGCCGGTGGTGATCACCGTCTTCCATGACCGCACCTTCACCTTCGAGCTGAAGACCCCTCCCGCCTCTTATCTTCTGCGCAAGGCGGCCAAGGTGGACAAGGGGTCCAAGACCCCCGGTCGTGGTCGCCTTGGCGTGGTCACCAAGGAGCAGTTGAAAGAAGTGGCCCAGACCAAAATGAAGGACTTGAACGCCAACGACATCGACGCCGCCATGCGGACCGTGGCCGGAACGGCCCGTTCCATGGGTCTGGAAGTTGTGGACTAAAGGAGCCATCCCACCATGCCCGCGCGCAGCAAAAGACTCCAAGCCATCTACAATTCCCTCGACCGCTCGGTCTCCCACAGCTTGACCGAGGCCATCGGCCTGGTCAAACAGTGCGCCACCGCCAAATTTGACGAAACGGTGGAGGTCGCGGTCAATCTGGGCGTCGATCCACGCCACGCCGACCAAATGGTCCGCGGCGCGGTGGCCCTGCCCCACGGCACCGGCAAGGTGGTCCGGGTGCTGGTCTTCTGCAAGGGCGACAAGGCCAACGAAGCCCGCGACGCCGGAGCTGATTTCGTCGGTGCCGATGACATGGTGGAAAAAATCCAGGGCGGTTGGCTGGATTTCGACCGGGTGGTCGCCTCCCCCGATGTCATGGGGTTGGTGGGCAAGTTGGGTAAAATCCTCGGCCCCCGCGGTCTCATGCCCAACCCAAAGCTGGGGACCGTGACCATGGACGTGGGCAAAATGGTCAAGGAGATCAAGGCCGGTCAGGTCGCCTTCCGGGTGGAGAAGGCGGGCATCATCCATGCCGGGGTGGGCAAGGCCTCCTTCGGCGTCGATCAACTCTCCGACAACATCCGCGCCGTGATCGATCAGTTGATCCGCATGAAGCCCTCGGGAGCCAAGGGGGTCTACATGAAAAAGGTGACCATCGGCTCCTCCATGGGACCCGGTGTGCGGGTGGACATGCAGCGGATGCAAGCCTAAGCCCTTTCCCAACCCCTTCACGGGGAGCGGGAGGATGAAAGCAGACATTGCCAACGGTGGTCCGATCAGTTCAAACCGTCCCTAGGGGGCGGGGAGAGAGGAAAATGGGACCATCGTCGTGTCCGAGACAGCGGGCGGGGACTGGAGCCGGAGCCCCCTTAATCGGTCGATTCGACCCCCCGCCGAGACCCAGGCGAAACCGCCGGGGAGCCAGCAACAACGGACCCTTCAACCGGCGAGGACCATCAAGGAGGCGGCTTTCGGTGAAAAAAGAAAAAAAAGTTGAAGTTATCGAGGACGTTCGGAAGGGCTTTGAAGAGGCGGGCATCGTCATCGCCACCCATTACCGTGGGCTGAAAGTCTCTCAAATCACCCAATTGCGGCGGAAGATTCGGGACGCCGGAGGCGAGTTCAAGGTGATCAAGAACACCTTGGCCCATCGCGCCTCTCGGGGCACCCAGTTCGAGGCCCTGACCGAATTGTTGACCGGTCCCACAGGGATCATCTTCTCCAAGGACCCGGCGACCCCCGCCAAGGCCCTCATGGAGTTTACCAAGACCAATCCGCAACTGGTGGTGCGTGGCGGCGTCCTGGGCGGCAAGTTGTTGGATGCCAGCGGCATCGAGCAACTCTCCAAGCTTCCCTCCCGGGAAGTGCTGCTGGGCCAAATGCTGAGCGTGTTCAACGGACCGATTCGCGGCTTCGTCACGGTGTTGCACGCCGTGCCCTCCGGATTCGTCCGGGCGTTGGACCAAATCCGCCAGTCCAAGGAAGAGGCCGCCGCCTGAACCATGGAATATCCCCGCCGCCCCACCGCGGGGCGGCTTGAACCGATGACCCTTGCGAGAATCGCGTAACGACTGAGGAGTTTCTGATGGCTATTTCCCGCGAAGAGCTGATCGCCGCTATTGAAAACATGACCGTGCTGGAACTGTCCCAGCTCGTGAAAGCCCTGGAAGAGCGCTTTGGCGTTTCCGCCGCCGCTCCCGTTGCCGCGGCCGCCTCCGGTCCCGCCGCCGAAGCCGCCGCCCCCGTGGAAGAGCAGACCGAATTCACCGTCGTCCTGACGGACGCCGGAGCCCAGAAGATCAACGTCATCAAGGAAGTCCGCGTCATCACCGGCCTGGGCCTGAAGGACGCCAAGGATCTGGTCGAAGGTGCCCCCAAGAACGTGAAGGAAGCCGTCTCCAAGGACGAAGCCAACAAGATCAAGAAGCAGTTGGAAGACGCCGGCGCCAAGGTGGAGTTGAAGTAATCGCCTCCACCGGGCTCCATGTGGCATTTCGCGCTGGAGAGGGGGGGCCCCTTCTCCAGCGCGTTCAATTCTTTAATGGGATGGTCGCTGATCCGATGGTCGAGCCGCCCTTGCGGGGGAGGATGAAACCGGTGGATCGGAACCATGTTTTACAGGTTCAAAAATACCTTGTGAAATCCCGCCTTGATCCGGAATTTCGGTCGGCCCCCCGGGGTCGGCGCAGCGCGGCTCATCCTGCGACGCCAAGGCGCAACAAGATCCCCCCAATCCCTCAACCCGGCGACGGGCAGCTCTTTTCCACACGGGCGGCGACGAGGAGGTCCGATGGCTCTGACCTTCACTGAAAGAAAGCGGCTGCGGAAGAATTTCGGTCGCATTCTTAGCATTAGTGAAATCCCCAACCTGATATCCGTCCAAAGAGAGTCTTACGAACGATTCCTGCAGGAGTCCCTGACCCCGGACCAACGTCGCGGACAGGGCTTGCATGGCGTTTTTCTCTCCATCTTTCCCATCCATGACTACGCCGGAACGCTGAGCCTGGAGTATGTCAGCTATCACCTGGGCGAACCCAAGTACGAAAAGGAGGAGTGCCTGCAACGGGGCATGACCTTCTCCGCCCCGCTCAAGGTGACCTTCCGGCTGGTGCAGTGGGAAGAGAACGAAGAGACCGGCGCCAAGTCCGTCAAGGAAGTGAAGGAGCAGGACGTCTATCTCGGGGAACTCCCCCTGATGACCGAGACCGGCACCTTCATCGTCAACGGCACCGAGCGGGTCATCGTCTCCCAGATGCATCGCTCCCCCGGCGTCTTCTTCGACCACGACAAAGGACGGACCCACAGCTCCGGCAAGCTGCTCTTCTCGGCGCGGGTCATTCCCTATCGCGGGTCGTGGCTGGACTTCGAGTTCGATCCCAAGGACATCCTCTTCGCCCGCATCGACCGCCGCCGCAAGCTGCTGGTGACGGTGCTGCTCCGCGCCCTGGGCATGAACTCCGCCGAAATGCTCGATACCTTCTACGAGAAGGAAGAGTATCGCAAAAGCGGAGCGGTCTGGGAAAAGAAGGTGGACCAGGAAAAACTCAAGGGCGCCCGCCTGCCCTTCGCCATCGTCGATCCCGCCAATGGCGAGGTCATCGTGCCGGAAAAACGCAAGATCACCATCCGGCACATCAAGGAGATTCAAAAGCGGGGCATGGACTGGATCCAGATCCCCTCCGAGGATCTCATCGGGCGCTTCCTGGCCGAGGACATGACCATTCAAGGCCGTGACGGTCAGCCCGAACTGGTGGCCGAGACCGGCATCGAGATCACCGACGATCTGCTGGGCCGCTTTGACCAGTTGTCGATTCGCCAACTGCGGGTGCTCTACGTTGACTACATCACCGTCGGCCCCTATCTGCGCAACACCCTGGCGCTGGACAAGACGTTGAGCGAGGAAGAGGCGCTCATCGACATCTATCGCATGATGCGCCCCGGCGAGCCCCCCACCCCGGAGGCCGCCCGCAATCTCTTCCAAAATCTTTTCTTCAACTCCGACCGCTACGACCTGTCGCCGGTTGGCCGTCTGAAGATGAACAAACGTCTGGGTCTGGAGTGCGACCTGGATGTGGGCGTGCTGCGCAAGGAGGACATCCTCGGCGTGGTGGACACCCTGCTCAAACTCCGCGATGGTCACGGCAAGGTGGACGACATCGACCATCTAGGCAATCGCCGGGTCCGCTCGGTGGGTGAACTGCTGGAAAATCAGGTCCGCCTCGGTCTGGTCCGGATGGAGCGGGCGATTCGCGAGCGCATGTCCTCCAGCGAGGCCGAGAGCAAGCTGCCCCACGACGTGCTCAACTCCAAGCCCTTCTCCGCCGTGATCCGGGAGTTTTTCGGCTCCAGCCAACTCTCCCAGTTCATGGACCAGACCAACCCCCTGTCGGAAATCACCCACAAGCGGCGTTTGTCCGCCTTGGGGCCGGGGGGCATGACCCGGGAGCGGGCGGGCTTCGAGGTTCGCGACGTTCACCCCACCCATTACGGCCGCATTTGCCCCATCGAGACGCCGGAAGGCCCGAACATCGGCCTGATCAACAGCCTCTCGACCTACGCCCGGATCAACGATTTCGGCTTCATCGAAACCCCCTACCGGCGGGTCAACGAAGGCAAGGTCACCGATGACGTGGAGTTCCTCTCGGCCATCGAGGAGGAGAACTTCATCATCGCCCAGGCCAACGCCCCCATGGACAAGGCGGGACGGTTGCAGGGCGAACTGGTGCAGTGCCGTCACAAGCTGGAGTTCACCGTCACCACCCCCGACCGGGTGGAGTATATGGACGTCTCCCCCAAGCAGATCGTCTCGGTGGCGGCTTCCATGATCCCCTTCCTGGAGAACGACGACGCCAACCGGGCGCTGATGGGCTCCAACATGCAGCGGCAAGCCGTGCCCCTGCTTCGCGCCGACGCCCCCCTGGTGGGCACCGGCATGGAAGGGACCGTGGCCCGGGACTCCGGCGTGACCATCACCGCCCGCCGCAGCGGCGTGGTGGAAGAGGTGGACGCCTCCCGCATCGTCATCAAGGTGGACGAGGACGACAAGTCCCACGGCCCCGGCGTCGATATCTACAACCTGATCAAGTTCGCCCGGTCCAACCAGAACACCTGCATCAACCAAAAGTCCCTGGTCAAACAAGGGGATCGGGTGCGCAAGGGGGACATTCTGGCCGACGGACCCAGCACCCACATCGGCGAACTGGCCCTGGGGCGCAATGTTCTGGTCGCCTTCATGCCCTGGAACGGATACAACTTCGAAGACTCCATCCTCATCTCCGAACGGCTGGTGCGGGATGACGTCTTCACCTCGATCCACATCGAAGAGTTCGAGGTGATGGCCCGGGATACCAAGCTGGGTCCCGAGGAGATCACCCGCGACATGCCCAACGTCGGCGAGGACGCCCTGCGCAACCTGGACGACTCGGGCATCATCTACGTCGGGGCCGAGGTCAAGCCCGGCGATATTTTGGTGGGCAAGGTCACGCCCAAGGGCGAAACCCAACTCACCCCGGAAGAAAAACTGCTCCGCGCCATCTTCGGCGAAAAGGCCTCCGATGTGCGGGACACCTCCCTGCGTCTTCCCCCCGGGGTGGCTGGCACGGTGGTGGACGTGCGGGTCTTCTCCCGCCGCGGCCTGGAAAAGGACGCCCGCGCCAAGCAGATCGATCAGGAAGAGATCGACCGCCTGCGCAAGGATATCCACGACGAGCAGCGGATCATCGAGCGGGACGCCGAGCAGCGCATCTTCATCTTGTTGAACAATCGCAAGGTCAAAAGCGCCCCCGGGCTCAAACCCGCCTCCAAAATCACCGACGAATACCTGGTAAAGTTGGGGGTGCGCAAGTGGCCCGAGATCGTTCTGGAAGAGGACAACATCACCGCCAAGATCGAGAGCATTCGCGACGAGATCGAAAAGGCCCGCAAGCGCCTGGACAAGCGGTTTGAAAGCAAGGTGGAAAAGCTGGAGCGGGGCGACGACCTGCTGCCCGGCGTGCTGAAGATGGTCAAGGTCTACATCGCCGTCAAGCGCAAGTTGCAACCCGGCGACAAAATGGCGGGACGTCACGGCAACAAGGGCGTCATCTCCAAGATCAACCCCATTGAGGACATGCCCTACATGGAGGACGGACGTCCGGTGGACATCGTCCTCAACCCCCTGGGTGTGCCATCCCGCATGAACGTGGGGCAGATTCTCGAAACCCACATGGGCTGGGCCGCCAAGGAGATGGGTCGGCGCATCGGCGAACTGGTGGACAAGTTCCAGGCCGGCGTCGCCGAGATGAGCGTGGTGCGGGAAAAATTCGCCCAGGTCTATGACGAACACGTGGAGTCCCGGGCGGTCAAGGCCTTGAGCGACGCGGAACTGGTCGACATGTCCAAACTGCTGCGGGAGGGCGTGCCCATCGCCACTCCGGTGTTTGAAGGAGCCAACGAGGAGGATATCGTCGATTGGCTGAAAAAGGCGGGTCTGCCCGAGTCGGGGCAGGTGCGCCTGATCGACGGACGCTCCGGCGACTACTTCGACCGCCCGGTCACCGTCGGCTACATCTACATGCTCAAACTGCACCACTTGGTGGACGACAAGATCCACGCCCGCTCCATCGGACCGTACTCCCTGGTCACGCAGCAACCCCTGGGGGGCAAGGCCCAATTCGGCGGTCAGAGGTTCGGTGAAATGGAAGTCTGGGCGCTGGAAGCCTACGGGGCCTCCTACACCCTGCAAGAGATGCTCACCGTCAAGTCCGACGACGTGGCGGGACGCACCAAGATCTACGAATCCATCGTCAAGGGGGACGACACCTTCGAGGCCGGCGTTCCCGAATCCTTCAACGTGTTGGTGAAGGAGCTGCAAGCCTTGGCGCTGGATGTGGAGTTGAATAAAATGCCGGAGTAAATCCGGTGCGTGATCCACCCCTTCCCCGGTGGCAGGAGATCTTCTCCTCCCGCCGGGGGAGGGGCGTTGTGGCGCCAGGGCGGTATTCATCCCCCTCCGCCGCGCGGTCTCCCTGGTGAGGGTGAGACGCGACGGGAGGGGAATTTGAGGCGCGGCTCGTGACGGGGGAGGGGATCCTCGTCGGAAGAGCGCCGGGAATCGTCCGCGGGTTACTCTAGAGGTAGACGTTCCGGAGGCGGCAAGCGTGAATCAAAACCTCTTCAGCATTTTTGCCCGGCCCAAGTTGGGCCAGAATTTCGACGGCATTCGCATCTCCGTCGCTTCACCCGAAAAAATTCGCGCCTGGTCCTTCGGCGAGGTCAAAAAGCCGGAGACCATCAACTATCGCACCTTCAAACCCGAGCGGGACGGCCTGTTCTGCGCCAAAATTTTCGGACCCGTCAAGGATTACGAGTGCTTGTGCGGCAAATACAAGCGGCTCAAGCACCGGGGCGTGGTCTGCGAAAAGTGCGGCGTCGAGGTGATCCAGTCCAAGGTCCGGCGGGAGCGCATGGGCCACATCGAACTGGCCTCGCCGGTGGCCCACATCTGGTTCCTCAAGTCCCTGCCCAGCCGCATCGGCCTGCTGCTGGACATGACCCTCAAGGATCTGGAGCGGGTTCTTTATTTTGAAAATTTCGTGATCCTCGACCCGGGTATGACCCCCCTCAAACGGGGTGAACTGCTGACCGAGGATCGCTATTACCAACTCCAGGACGAACACGGCGACGAGTTCAAGGCCGGCATCGGCGCGGAAGCCATTCGCGAGATGCTCAAGGGCATGAACATCGATCAAGAGACCGAGACTCTGCGCACCGACCTCGCCAGCACCACCTCCGAGGCGCGGCGGAAAAAGATCGTCAAGCGGCTGCACACCCTGGAATCCTTCCAGGAGTCGGGCAACAAGCCAGAGTGGATGATCTTGGAAGTGGTGCCGGTGATCCCGCCGGAACTCCGTCCCCTGGTCCCCCTGGACGGCGGACGTTTCGCCACCTCCGACCTCAACGACCTCTACCGCCGGGTGATCAACCGGAACAATCGGCTCAAGCGGCTTTACGAACTGCGCGCCCCGGATATCATCATCCGCAACGAAAAGCGCATGTTGCAAGAGGCGGTGGACGCCCTCTTCGACAACGGTCGCCGGGGTCGGGTGATCACCGGCACCAACAAGCGCCCTCTCAAGTCGCTGTCGGAGATGCTCAAGGGCAAGCAGGGCCGGTTCCGTCTGAACCTGCTGGGCAAGCGCGTCGACTACTCCGGACGGTCGGTGATCGTGGTGGGCCCGGAACTCAAGCTCCACGAGTGCGGCTTGCCGAAAAAAATGGCCCTGGAGCTGTTCAAGCCCTTCATCTACAACCGCCTGCAAGAACGCAGCCTGGCGACCACCATCAAGGCCGCCAAGCGGTTGGTGGAAAAGGAGAAGCCCGAGGTTTGGGATATTTTGGAGGAGGTCATCCGGGAACATCCGGTGCTGCTCAACCGCGCCCCGACGCTGCACCGCCTGGGCATCCAGGCCTTTGAGCCTAAGCTCATCGAGGGCAAGGCGATTCAACTCCATCCCCTGGTCTGCACCGCCTTCAACGCCGACTTCGACGGCGACCAGATGGCGGTCCATGTACCCCTCTCCGTCGAGGCGCAGATGGAGGCCCGGGTGTTGATGATGTCCACCAACAACATCCTCTCCCCGGCCAACGGCAAGCCCATCATCGTCCCCACCCAGGACATCATTCTGGGGCTTTACTACCTGACCTCCGAGCGGGTCAATGAAAAAGGGGAGGGGATGATCTTCTCCTCGCCCCTGGAGGTTCGGCAGGCCTTCGATCTGGGAGCCATCGGCCTCCACGCCCGCATCACCTGCCGGTTCCGCGGCGAACGGGTGGACTCCACCGTGGGCCGGGTGCTGCTCACCGAAATTTTGCCGGAAACCGTCGCCTTCTCCATGGTGAACATGCTGATCACCAAGAAGGAAGTGACCCGGATGATCGATATCGTCTACCGCAACTGCGGCACCAAGGAGACGGTGATCTTCGCCGACCGGCTGATGACCCTGGGCTTCTCCTTCGCCGCCCGGGCCGGCATCTCCTTCGGCAAGGATGACATGGTCATCCCCCCCCGCAAGAAGCGGCTGGTCAGCGAGTCCCAATCCAAGGTGAAGGAGATCGAAAAGCAGTACATCGAGGGTCTCATCACCGAGGGCGAAAAATATAACAAGGTGATCGACATCTGGTCCCACTGCACCGAACGGGTGGCGGACGAGATGATGAAGTCCATCTCCAGCGAAGAGGTGATGGGCGCCGACGGCAAGAAGAAGACCCAACTCTCCTTCAACTCCATCTTCATGATGGCCAACTCGGGAGCCCGGGGCTCGGCGGCGCAGATGCGTCAGTTGGCCGGCATGCGCGGCCTGATGGCCAAGCCGTCGGGCGAAATCATCGAGGCCCCCATCACCGCCAACTTCCGCGAGGGGTTGACGGTGCTGCAATACTTCATCTCCACCCACGGTGCCCGCAAGGGCTTGGCCGATACCGCCCTCAAGACCGCCAACTCCGGTTACCTCACCCGCCGTCTGGTGGACGTGGCCCAGGATTGCATCGTGCGGGAAGAGGATTGCGGGGCCACCATCGGTTTGACGGTGAGCGCCCTGGTGGAAGGCAACGACGTGGTGGAGCCGCTGGGCGACCGCATCCTGGGTCGTGTGCCGGTGGAGACCGTCTTTGATCCCGTGACCAACGTCCTGTTGGCCCGGGCGGGGGAGATCATCGACGAGGACGGGGCGGATCGTATCCAAAAGTCCAACGTCGAACGGGTGATGATCCGCTCCGCCATGACCTGCGAAACGGTGCGCGGGGTCTGCCAAAAGTGCTACGGTCGCGATTTGGCCCGGGGCACCAAGGTGACCATCGGCGAGGCGGTGGGGGTGATCGCCGCCCAGAGCATCGGCGAGCCGGGCACCCAGTTGACCATGCGCACCTTCCATATCGGCGGCACGGCCTCCCGGCAGGTGGAAAAATCCACCATCGAGTCGGCCCACGGCGGCGTGGTGCGCTACCACAAGCACTTCACCGTCCTTGACCGGGCGGGGCAGCCGGTGGTGTTGTCGCGCAACAGCGAGGTGACGGTCCATGAGACCAGAAGCTCCGAAACCGAGGGCCACGACGTGGCCGGACGGGAGCGGGAGCGTTTCCGCCTGCTCTACGGTGCCCGGCTCATGGTACCCGACGGCGCCGAGGTGAAGCGCGGACAGGTGATCGCCGAGTGGGATCCCTTCGCGACCCCGATCATCACCGAAGTCCCCGGGCGGGTGAAGTTCGAGGACTTGAAAGAGTCACAGACCGTGCGTGAAGTGACCGACGAAACCACGGGTCTGGTCTCCCGGGAGGTCATCGAATGGCGCAGTCAGGCCCGCAGGCCGGACATGCGCCCTCGGATGCAAATCCTGGATCCGGTCAGCGGCGATCCGGTGCGGCTCTCCAGCGGCACCGAGGCGGCCTACAATCTACCCGTCGGCGCGGTCCTCACGGTCCACGACGGCGATACGGTGATGGCGGGCGACACCATCTCCAAGATGCCCCGGCAAACTTCCAAAACCCGTGACATCACCGGCGGTCTGCCCCGCGTGGTGGAACTGTTCGAGGCGCGGAAGCCCAAGGATTTCGCCATCCTGGCGGAAAACGACGGGGCCGTCTCCTTCGGCAAGGACGTCAAGGGCAAGCGCCGCCTGATGGTCACCCCCCCCGACGGCGAGGCGGTGGAATATCTCCTGCCCAAAGGCAAGCAGTTGGCGGTCAACGAAGGCGACTGGGTACGCCGCGGCGACCCGCTGATGGAGGGCTCCCCGGCCCCCCAGGACATCCTGAAAATTTTGGGGCTGGAGGCGCTCTCTCGCTTCATGGTCAACGAAATTCAGGAGGTCTACCGCTTGCAAGGCGTGCGCATCAACGACAAGCACATCGAAGTGATCGTGCGGCAGATGCTGCAAAAGGTCTTTGTCGAGGATGCGGGGGATACCACCTTCGTGGCGGGCGAGGCGGTGGAAAAGTGGGAGTGGCAACGGGCCAACATCCGGGCGCTGGAACGGGGGGAACGCCCCGCTCGGGCCACGCCGCTGCTGCTGGGCATCACCAAGGCCAGCCTCTCCACCCCATCCTTCGTCTCCGCCGCCTCCTTCCAGGAGACCACCCGGGTGCTGACCGAAGCGGCCATCTCCGGGCGCATGGACAACCTGAGCGGCCTGAAGGAAAACGTCATCGTCGGTCGTCTGGTTCCCGCCGGAACGGGGCAAAGCCTCACCTCGAACAAAAAAATCGGCGTGGATCAACTCCAGTCGCCCATCGAAGTTTGAGGATGATCAAGGAGTTCTCGTCCCAGCTGAAATCGGCTGGGACGATGGGTGAAAGAATCGACTCATGACGGTTGACAATTACCGGAGTGGGCGTATAATTCGCGGTTTCACGATTGGTCAGCTTAAGAGAATGCAGGGAGAAGCGTAGGCCATGCCGACGATTAACCAGCTGGTGCGCATTGGTCGCAGCACCGTTCGCAAGAAAAACAAAGTGCCGGCGCTGCAAGCCTGCCCCCAACGTCGGGGCGTCTGCACGCGCGTTTACACCACCACCCCCAAGAAGCCGAACTCGGCCCTGCGGAAAGTGGCCCGCGTGCGCCTGACCAACGGCCACGAAGTGACCGCCTACATCCCGGGTGAAGGCCACAACCTTCAAGAACACTCGGTGGTGTTGATCCGCGGCGGGCGCGTCAAGGACTTGCCCGGCGTGCGCTACCACATCCTGCGCGGTGCGCTGGACGCCCAAGGGGTGGCGAAGCGTCGCCAAGGTCGTTCCAAGTACGGTGCCAAGCGGCCCAAGTAATCTTTTCGCCGAACCCTTCGGTCGAAATACGGTAAAAAATTCAGTCTTCGCCGGAGGCGGGTCTCCCCCTTCGGCGCAAGAGATGAGATGCAATCAAGGAGCCTTCGGGAATGTCCAGACGTCGTGAAATCCACAAGCGGGATGTGCTGCCCGACCCCGTTTACGGAGACAAGCTGCTCACCAAATTCATGAACTGCATGATGGTTGACGGCAAGAAGTCGCTGGCGGAACGCATCCTCTACGGCGCCATGGACATGATCCGCGAACGTTCCCGCGGCGGCGACCCCCTGCAAATCTTCCGCGATGCCGTGGATAACGCCCGACCTGCCGTGGAAGTGCGCTCCCGCCGGGTGGGCGGTGCCACCTACCAGGTGCCCATGGAAGTTCGCCCTGCCCGTCGTCAAACCCTGGCCATTCGCTGGCTGGTCAACTACTCCCGGCAACGGGGCGAGAAGACCATGCGCGAACGTCTGGCCGCCGAACTGATGGACGCCGCCAATCGTCGCGGTGCCACCATCAAAAAGCGGGACGACGTTCATCGCATGGCCGACGCCAACAAGGTGTTCTCTCATTATCGTTGGTAAGATGCGAGATCCGTCGGGGGAGGGGAGTGATCCCCTCCCCCGATTTTTCATCGCGCCTCGACGCGCGATGGGCGTAACGTGACAGGGTCCACCGAACCCATCGGGCGACCCGCTGTTCACGGTGCGCCTTGCAACATGAAACACGGACCGGGGCGCCCTAGGCGATCCCTTCTTTTTTTTCCGGCGACCTTTCATCAGAATCGCCGGATGACGCTCCAACGTGGACAGGTGACGGACGTGGCCAGGACGATTCCTCTCAACCGTGTGCGAAACATTGGCATCATGGCTCATATCGATGCCGGCAAAACCACGGTGACCGAGCGCATCCTCTATTACACGGGACGCACCTACAAAATTGGCGAGGTCCACGAAGGATCCGCCATCATGGACTGGATGGAGCAGGAGCAGGAGCGGGGCATCACCATCACCTCCGCCGCCACCACCTGCTTTTGGCGCGATCACCGCATCAATATCATCGACACCCCCGGTCACGTCGACTTCACCATCGAGGTGGAACGCTCCTTGCGCGTTCTCGACGGCGCGGTGGCAGTATTTTGCTCGGTGGGCGGGGTTCAGCCCCAATCCGAAACGGTGTGGCGCCAAGCCGACCGCTATGGCGTGCCCCGCATCGCCTTCGTCAATAAAATGGACCGCATGGGCGCCAACTTCATGCGGGTGTTGCAAATGATGAAGGATCGTCTAGGTGCCCGCGCCCTGCCGGCCCAACTTCCCATCGGCGCGGAAGAGAAGTTCCGAGGTGTGGTGGACCTGATCTCCATGAAGGCCCTGATCTTTGATGACGAAACCCTCGGCGCTGAATTTGAGGTCACCGACATCCCTGCCGACATGGAAAGCGACGCCCAAGAGTACCGTACCAAGCTGTTGGAAGCTTCCGTCGAGCAAGATGACGCCATCATGGAGAAGTATCTCGATGGCGAAGAGATCGGCGAGGCGGACTTCCGCAAGTGCATCCGCAAGGGGGTGTTGGCCAGCGCCTTTGTCCCCGTCTTCTGCGGTTCCGCTTTCAAAAACAAGGGCGTTCAGCCTCTGCTGGACGCCGTTGTGGAGTTCTTCCCCTCCCCGCTGGACATTCCCTACGTGGAAGGGGAGCATCCCGACACGGAACAGGCGGCGACTCGCAAACCCGACGACAACGAGCCCTTCGCTGCCCTGGCGTTCAAGATCATGGCCGACCCCTTCGTCGGCACCTTGACCTTCCTCCGGGTCTATTCCGGGGTCATGACCACGGGCAACACCATCCTCAACTCCACCAAGAACAAGAAGGAGCGCATCGGCCGCTTGATGCTGATGCACGCCAACAAGCGGGAGGAGATCAAGGAGGTTCGCGCTGGCGATATCGCAGCGGCGGTGGGTCTGAAGATGGCCACCACCGGCGATACCCTTTGCGACCTGGACAAGCCCATCGTCCTGGAGCGGATGAAGTTCCCCGAGCCGGTGATCTCCATCGCCATCGAGCCCAAGACCAAGGCTGACCAAGAGAAGATGAGCGAAGCCCTGGGGCGTCTCGCCCAGGAGGATCCCTCCTTCCGGGTTCACGTGGACCACGAAACCAACCAAACCATCATCTCCGGCATGGGCGAACTCCACCTGGAAATCATCGTGGATCGTATGTTCCGCGAATACAAGGTGGAGGCCAACGTCGGCAAGCCCCAGGTGGCCTATCGCGAAACCATCACCAAAAAGGTGGAGTCGGAAGGCAAGTTTGTTCGCCAGTCCGGCGGTCGCGGTCAATATGGCCACGTCTGGTTGCGCATCGAGCCCCAGGAGCCCGGCGCGGGATTCCTGTTCGTGGACGAAATCAAGGGCGGCGTGGTTCCCCGGGAGTACATTCCGGCGGTGCAAAAGGGCGTCGAGGAGGCTCTTGGAACCGGCGTTCGCGCGGGCTTCCCGGTGGTGGACGTCAAGGTCGCACTCTACGATGGCACCTATCACGACGTGGACTCCTCGGAAATGTCCTTCAAGGTGGCCGCCTCCATGGGCTTCAAGGACGGCTGCAAAAGGGCCAATCCGGTGCTGCTTGAGCCGATCATGGCGGTGGAAGTGGAAGTTCCCGAGGATTTCATGGGCTCCGTCATCGGTGACCTCAACTCCCGTCGCGGTCAGATTCAGGGCATGGAAGCCGTGGGAAGCAATCAGTTGGTGAAGTCGATGGTCCCTTTGGCTAATATGTTCGGGTACGCTACCGACATGCGCTCCATGTCCCAAGGTCGGGCGACCTACACCATGCAATTCGATCACTATGAACAGGTGCCCAACGCCATCGCGGAAGAGATTGCGGCCAAGTCCGCCAAGTAAGCGAGAGCCATCGGCGATTCCTGAGGGAATTCCCGGGGCGTCGATGGGACGGTGAGACGGTGACGTTGTCACGAAGGAAGAGGATTCGGCCATGTCCAAGGAAAAGTTTTCGCGCAGCAAGCCCCATGTGAACGTGGGAACCATCGGCCACGTGGACCATGGCAAAACGACCCTGACGGCTGCGATCACGAAGATTTTGGCGGAGTCGGGCTCGGGCAAGGCCAAGTTTATCGCCTATGATCAGATCGACTCGGCCCCGGAAGAGCGGGAGCGGGGCATCACCATCTCCACCGCCCACGTGGAGTACGAAACCGAAAAGCGCCACTACGCCCACGTGGACTGCCCCGGTCACGCCGACTACATCAAGAACATGATCACCGGCGCGGCCCAGATGGACGGGGCGATCCTGGTGGTGTCGGCGGCGGACGGCCCCATGCCCCAGACCCGCGAACACATCCTGTTGGCCCGTCAGGTGGGCGTTCCCGCCCTGGTGGTCTACCTGAACAAGGCGGACATGGTCGACGACCCGGAACTGCTGGAGCTGGTGGAGCTGGAAGTTCGCGAACTGCTCACCAAATACGACTTTCCCGGCGACGACACCCCGATCATCGTGGGTTCGGCCCTCAAGGCCCTGGAAGGCGACACCAGCGAACTGGGTGCCCCCTCCATCAAAAAGCTGATGGCGGCGGTGGATAGCTTCATCCCCGAACCCGCCCGCGCCCTGGACGGACCGTTCCTCATGCCCATCGAGGACGTGTTCACCATCTCCGGTCGCGGTACGGTGGTCACCGGTCGCGTCGAACGCGGCATCATGAAGGTGGGCGATCCGGTGGAAATCGTGGGGATCAAGAAGACCACCACCACCATCTGCACCGGCGTGGAAATGTTCCGCAAGTTGCTGGATCAAGGCCAGGCGGGCGACAATGTGGGCATCCTGCTGCGCGGCACCAAGCGCGAGGACGTGGAGCGCGGTCAGGTCTTAGCCAAGCCCGGCTCCATCACACCCCATACCAAATTCAAGGCGGAAGTGTATGTGTTGTCCAAGGATGAGGGCGGTCGTCACACCCCGTTCTTCTCCAACTACCGCCCCCAGTTCTACTTCCGCACCACCGACGTCACTGGCTCCATCGCCTTGCCGACGGATGTGGAAATGGTGATGCCGGGGGACAACGTCTCCATCGAAGTGACGCTGCTCAGCCCCATCGCCATGGAGCAGGGA
>JADGAP010000004.1:31362-49710 GCA_015231965.1 Magnetococcales bacterium
GGGACAACGTCTCCATCGAAGTGACGCTGCTCAGCCCCATCGCCATGGAGCAGGGATTGCGCTTCGCCATCCGCGAGGGCGGACGGACCGTCGGTGCCGGCGTCGTCGCTCAGATCATTCAATAAGCAACGCAAGCGTGACGGCCCATGGTCGTCGAGAGGTCAAGGGTATGGATAACCAGAAGATTCGGATTCGTCTGAAGGCGTTCGACCATCGGATTTTGGACCAGTCCACCGCTGAGATTGTGCAGACCGCTAAGCGGACCGGGGCTGAAATCCGGGGCCCCATCCCCTTGCCGACCGCGATCCAGCGTCACACCGTGCTGCGTTCGCCCCACGTGGATAAAAAATCCCGTGAACAGTTCGAGCTCCGCACTCATAAGCGTTTGATCGACATCGTCAATCCCACGCCCCAGACCGTCGATGCCCTGATGAAGCTCGACTTGGCGGCAGGGGTGGACGTGGAGATCAAATTGTAGTAGAGTTGCGCTTTGATCTCGCCTTCCCAGGAGGCCCTGCGGAAGGGGACGAGATGTCGGGTTTCCCTAATCGCTAAACGCCGTCAGCGTCGCGAAGCTTGTGATAGGAGAACCCATTCCGGTTACGGAGCCGGAAGAAAATACAAAATCCCGGGCCTGTCCACTAGACAGGCCTTTTTTTTCATGTTAATGTCTCTGGCTCTGTTTGAGCTCATCGGAAACAAAATATCGATGGGTTCTTGGCGCGAGTCGGTGAAACGAGGAAGCGAACAATGCGGACTGGGCTGATAGGCCGCAAGCTGGGAATGACGCAAATGTTCATGCCGGACGGCAAGCGCGTTCCCGTAACACTGTTGCAGGTTGGCCCCTGCGCGGTGGTGGCGAAAAGAGTGGAAGAAAAGGATGGATATACCGCCATCCAGGTCGGCTTTGAAGAGATGAAGCCCTCTCGGGTGGCCAAGCCCATCAAAGGCCATTACGCCAAGGCCAGCGTCACGCCGCGGCGCATTCTGAAGGAGTTTCGGGTCTCCGACCTGGAAAGCTATCAGATCGGTCAGGAGTTGACCGTGGCCCTGTTCCAGGTGAACGGCTATGTCGACGTGACGAGCAAAAGCGTCGGCAAGGGCTTCGCCGGAACCATGAAGCGTTACGGCTTTGCCGGCGGCAACGCTAGCCACGGCGCGAAGAAGATTCATCGCTCCGGGGGCTCCATCGGTCAGTGCCAATCGCCCGGGCGGGTCTTTCCCGGGAAGAAAATGGCGGGGCAGATGGGCAACGAAAACGTAACCATGCAAAATTTGCGCATTACGGTGGTGGATGCGGAACGGAACCTGTTGGCGGTCAAGGGCAGCGTCCCTGGCTCCAAGGGAACCATGGTTCTGATCCGCGATGCCGTGAAAAAGCCTGAAGTCAACGGGTGAGACAGACCATGATCCAGATCCCCGTGTGTGATGTGACCAACAAGGAGTTGCGCAACATCGAACTGAGCGAGACCGTTTTCGGTCGCCCGGTTCGCGGCGATCTCCTCTCCATGACCGTCAACTGGCAATTGGCCTCGCGCCGTTCCGGCACCGCTCAAACCAAGGGCCGGTCCGATGTCAGCGGCGGCGGCAAAAAGCCCTATAAGCAAAAGGGAACCGGTCGCGCCCGTCAGGGTTCCACCCGTTCTCCGCAGTTTCGCCACGGCGGCGTGGTCTTCGGGCCCCACCCCCGTTCCTACGAATTCAAGTTAAACAAGAAGTTCCGTCGCCTTGCCCTGCAAACCGCCCTCTCCGCCAAGCGGGAGTACGGGGAGATGCTGGTGATCGACGCCTTCGGGCTGGAAGCGATCAAAACCAAATCCATGGTGCAGATCCTCTCCGCCCTCAACTCTCTCCACTCCGCCCTCATCGTATTGGCGGAAAGCGATCAAAACGTGGAAAAGTCGGTGCGCAACCTGCCCCACATTTCCGTGGTTCGCGTCGAGGGGGTGAATGTTTATGATCTGCTGGCGCATGGCAAGGTGATCTTCACCGAATCGGCGCTGAAGAAGGTTGAGGAGCGCTTGGCATGAGCAGCAATTTTGATATCTATCAGGTGCTGCTGGCCCCGGTGATCACGGAAAAGTGCACTATGGGTCTTGAACAGGCCAATCAGCAAAGCTTCAAGGTGGCGACCTGGGCCAACAAACCTCAGATCAAGGCCGCCGTGGAGAAGCTCTTCAACGTTCATGTGCAAGAAATTCAAACCATGAACGTTCAAGGAAAAAACAAGCGGTTCGGTCGCGTGTTAGGCCGTCGCCAGGACTGGAAAAAGGCGGTTGTCCGGTTGAAGGAAGGCGAGACCATCGATTTCTTCGCCAAATAATCACCCTCGGGTGGGATGACCGACCACCGTGCGCCTCACCTCGAGACGGCGGAGCAGGGAGAGTGAACCATGGCCTTAAAGACTTATAAGCCCACATCCCCTGGCAAACGCAGCCAGGTCTCGGTGGATTACAGCGGACTCTCCAAGGAGGGTCCAGAGCGTTCCCTGCTGGAACCCAACCCCAGCACCGGAGGACGTAACAATACCGGGCGCATGACCGTTCGCTTTCGCGGTGCCGGTCACAAGCGGATGTACCGGGTAGTGGATTTCAAGAGGGACAAGTTCGACATCCCCGCCAAGGTGGATCGGATCGAATATGATCCCAATCGTAGCGCCTTTATCGCCCTGTTGAACTATGTGGACGGTGAAAAACGCTACATCCTGGCACCGCAACGGATGAAAGCGGGGGACACGGTGATCTCCGGCAAGATGGGGATTGAAGTCAAACCCGGCAATACCATGCCATTGCGCACCATGCCCATCGGCGCGCTGGTGCATAATGTGGAACTGCAGCCGGGCAAAGGGGGCCAAATCGCCCGCAGCGCCGGAAACTATGCCCAGTTGATGGGCAAGGAAGGCAAGTACGCCCTGCTCAAGATGCCCTCGGGCGAAATGCGCATGGTGCTGCTGGACTGCATGGCCACCGTTGGACAGGTTTCCAATCCCGAACATGCCAATGAGCAGTTGGGCAAGGCGGGACGCAAGCGTTGGAAAGGGTTCCGTCCCCATGTTCGTGGCGTGGCGATGAACCCGGTGGATCACCCCCATGGCGGTGGTGAAGGTCGCACGTCGGGCGGGCGTCATCCCTGCACCCCGTGGGGCGTTCCCACCAAGGGCAAAAAGACTCGCGATGCGGGCAAACCTTCCACACGCTTGATCGTTCGTCGCCGCAAGGCGTAAGGATCGAATGGAAGGTTCGTTGAGCGGATAGTTTTTGCAGACAGGAAAACGAGGTGGTTCGTGGGACGGTCAATCAAGAAGGGCCCTTTTTACGACGGATTTCTGCTGGAGAAGGTGGAGCGCCTGCGGTCTGATGGCCGCAAGGATCTGGTGAAAACCTGGTCCCGCCGTTCTACCATCATCCCCGACTTCGTCGGCTACACCTTCGGCATCCATAACGGACGCAAGTTCGTACCCGTGCTGGTTACCGAAAACATGGTGGGGCACAAATTTGGGGAGTTTTCTCCCACTCGGACCTATCGCGGCCACGGCGCCGACAAAAAGTCGACGCGGCGTTGACGGGAGGATTCACCATGGATGAAGCGGTTGCGCAATTGCGCCATCTGCGGGTCTCTCCCGACAAGGTGCGTCTGGTCATCAATCAAATTCGCGGTCAGAGAGTGGACCAAGCGCTTTTGATGTTGACCTACTCCAAAAAGCAGGTGGCGGGCGCGGTCAAAAAGACCCTGCTGTCGGCCATCGCTAATGCGGAGAACAATCTGGGTCTGGATGTGGACACCCTGGTGGTTTCCAAGGCTTTCGTGGATCAGGCGGGCATGCTCAAGCGCATCTCCCCCCAGTCCCGGGGGCGGGCGGTTCGGATTCTCAAGCGACTCTCCCACGTCACGGTCGGAGTTTCGCCCAAGGCATGATCCAAGAGGGTGAGATTCACGCCATGTCGGGGTGATTCCACCAATGTTCACCGGTCAAACCGGCGGGAAGTTGGAGCGTCCGCTTCTCGGGCGCCAGGATTTGGAGAAGAAAACCCATGGGTCAGAAGGTTCATCCGACAGGATTCCGGCTGGGTCAGACGAAGACCTGGGATACCCGCTGGTTCGCTGATAAGCAATACGCGGCCCTGCTGCTGGAGGACATCAAACTTCGGGCGTGGATCAAGAAGCGGTTGACGCATGCCAGCGTCTCCAAAATCGTGATCGAGCGTCCGGCGCAGCGGGCTCGCATCAACATTCATTCCGCCCGTCCCGGCATCATCATCGGGAAAAAGGGATCCGATATCGAGAAGTTGAAAGAGGATCTCAAGGCGATCGCCAAAAGCGATGTGCAGTTGAACATCGTGGAGGTGCGCAAGCCTGAGTCCGATGCCCAACTGGTGGCGGAAAACGTTGCGCAACAAATGGAACGCCGGGTGGCCTTCCGCCGTGCGATGAAGCGGGCCGTCACCTCCGCCATGCGTCTTGGAGCCCTGGGCATCCGGATCAATTGCGCGGGTCGTCTCGGCGGGGCGGAAATCGCCCGCACCGAGTGGTACCGCGAAGGTCGTGTGCCTCTTCATACCATCCGCGCGGATATCGACTTCGGCTTCGCCGAGGCCCTGACGACCTACGGGATCATTGGGATCAAGGTCTGGGTCTACAAAGGCGAAATTTTGGATAAGAAGTAAGGGAGCGGCTCCATGTCCCTGTTGCAACCAAAAAAGACGAAATTCCGCAAGGCCCACAAGGGCCGGATCACCGGCAACGCCACCCGGGGGGCGGAGATTTCCTTTGGCCAGTTTGGCCTCAAGTCGATGGAAGGCGGTCGCATCACCGCCCGACAAATCGAAGCAGGGCGTCGCGCCATCTCCCGTCACGTCAAGCGTGGCGGTCGGATTTGGGTGCGCATCTTCCCCGACATCCCCGTGACCAAAAAACCCCTGGAAGTACGGCAGGGCGGTGGCAAGGGCAACCCGGAGTATTGGGTGGCGCGCATTCATCCCGGACGCATTCTGTTCGAGATGGAGGGAGTGACCGAGGAGTTGGCGAAGGAAGCCATGCGCTTGGCCGGAGCCAAGATTCCCCTAGTCACCAAGTTCGTCAGCCGCACCGGAGGTATTGAGTGATGAATGCCAAGGACGTGAGGGGGCAAGACGGGGCGGCCCTCCAGGCGAAGCTGCAAGAGCTTCACCAGGAGTCCTTCAACCTGCGCTTCCGCAAGGCCACCAATCAGCTGGAAAACACGGCCCGCATTCGCCAGGTGAAGAAGGACATTGCGCGCATCATGACCATCATGCATGAGCGGACGGTTGCCCAATCCGCCAGCAAGGAGACGTGACGATGGCGAAGCGGATCATGCAAGGCGTCGTGGTCAGCGACAAGATGGAAAAGACGGTGGTGGTGCGGATTGACCGTAAGGTTCAGCATCCGCTGTATGGCAAAATCATCACCCGCTCCAAGAACTACAAGGCCCATGACGAGGCGAATACCTACAAGACCGGCGATGTGGTCCAGATTCAAGAGAGCCGGCCTTTGAGCAAGGACAAGCATTGGACCGTGCTTGGTAAGGGCGAGTCATGATTCAGGTTAATACCATGCTGGATGTGGCCGATAACTCCGGGGCCAAGAAGGTCGAGTGCATCAAGGTCTTGGGCGGATCCAAGCGGCGCTACGCCTTTGTGGGCGATGTGATTATCGTCGCCATCAAGGCCGCCATTCCCCGCGGTAAGGTAAAAAAGGGGGATGTGGCGCGCGCAGTGGTGGTTCGCACCAAGAAAGAGATCTCCCGCGACGATGGAACCTACATTCGCTTCGACGGCAATGCAGCGGTGCTGATTTCCAAGGTGGGCGAGCCCATCGGCACCCGCATCTTTGGGCCGGTGACCCGTGAGTTGCGGGCTCGCAACTACATGAAGATCATCTCCCTGGCGCCGGAAGTTTTGTAAGAACGTTACGAGGATTGCGCCATGGGCGAACTGCAAAATACCGAGGTTAAAACCCGTCTGCGCAAGGGCGATCAAGTGGTGGTGATCTCCGGCAAGGACAAGGGCAAGCGCGGCGGCATCCTGAAAGTGCAGTCGGACAAGGGAACCGTTCTGGTCGAGAAGGTCAACATGATCAAGCGTCACACCAAGCCCTCTCGGGCGGGCGGTGGCGGTATCGTGGAAAAGGAGGCCCCAGTCCACCTTTCCAAGGTCATGATCATCGATCCCAGCACTGGCAAGGCTTCCCGGATTGGTGCCAAGATGCTGCAAGATGGGCGGAAAGTTCGAATCGCCAAAAAATCGGGAGAAGTCCTCGATAAATGAACTGCGGGCGCACCCCACCTCTAGCGAGGAAGCCCCAATTCGGCCGGTGCGTGCGGCTCAAGGGAGTCAGGAGTCAAGATGAGCAGGCTTAGGGATTTTTATCGCAGCAAAATCGTTCCCGAATTGGTTCAACAATTCGGTTATCAAAACCCCATGCAGGTGCCGCGTCTGGATAAGATCGTCATCAACATGGGCGTCGGCGAAGCGGTAGCGGACCGCAAGCATTTGGACGGTGCCATCGGCGACATGACCGCCATTGCCGGCCAGAAGCCGGTCATTACCAAGGCCAAGAAATCCATCGCCGGATTCAAGATTCGTAAGGGCATGCCCATCGGTTGCATGGTGACGTTGCGTCGCGAGCGGATGTACGAATTCCTCGACCGTTTCGTCAACGCCGCCCTGCCCCGAGTGAGGGACTTTCGCGGCATCGATGGTCGCTCTTTTGATGGCAACGGAAACTATTCCATGGGCCTCAAGGAGCAGATCATCTTCCCCGAAATCAACTACGACAAGGTGGACGCGGTTCGGGGCATGGATATCGTGTTCGTGACCACGGCCAAGACCGACAAAGAAGCCAAGGCGTTGCTTCGGGGCTTCAGCATGCCGTTTCGGAACTAAGAGGGTTGGAGAAGGCGCATGGCCAAGAAATCCCTGATCGCGAAGCAGCAACGCAAGCCCAAGTTTTCCGTGCGGGCCTACAATCGTTGCAAGCGTTGCGGCCGTCCCCGGGGGTATTTGAGACAGTTCAATCTCTGCCGCATCTGCGTTCGTCAGTTGGCGTTGCGGGGTGAACTTCCCGGCGTGATCAAAGCCTCCTGGTAACTTCAGGAAATCGCAGTTTAATACCGAGGTTCCATCATCTGCCACTCCACGCGGAATAGAGGATCTCGGATGGACCCGGAAAGCTGGAGTCAGAGTCGATGCCCGTTTCAGATCCCATCAGCGATATGCTCACTCGCATCCGGAACGCACAGATGGTCCGGAAAGAAACCGTGGAAATGCCCTCTTCGCAGATGAAGGAGCGTGTCGCTCGCATTTTGCTGGAGGAAGGCTATATCTCCTCCATTGATGTGCAAGATCCCGGCACGCCTAAAAAGGCTCTCCGACTGGGGCTGAAGTATTACAAGGGCAAACCGGTGATCGAGGAGATCAAGGGATTTTCCTCCCCCGGGCGGCGCTTCTACGTGGGTAAGGACGAGATCCCTCAAGTCAAGCAGGGATTGGGCATCGCCATCCTGTCCACCAATCAAGGGGTGATCTCCAGCCGCAAGGCCCGCCAAGTTGGCGTGGGCGGCGAGCTGTTGTGCACCGTCTTCTAAAGACGTAAAGACGGACCAGAGAGACAAAGAGAGCAGCGATGTCCAGAATCGGAAAGAAAATCATTCCCGTCCCCGCTGGGGTGGAAGTGACCATCGAAAATCAAATCGTCACGGTCAAGGGCAAGCGCGGCGTGCTCAACCGTGAGTTCCATCCGGACGTTGAAGTGAGCCAGGGCGACGCCCAGCTCACCGTTCACCCGCGTCGGCAAGACAAGGAGGTCTGGGCTGTCTGGGGACTCTCCCGCAGCTTGCTGGCCAACATGGTGCAAGGCGTCTCGCAAGGCTTTACCAAAAACCTTGAAATTCAAGGCGTCGGTTACCGCGCCGCGGTGGCGGGTAGTTCCTTGAAGCTCTCCTTGGGGTATTCCCACGAGATCGATTATCCCATCCCCGCTGGAATCGCCATCGCGGTGGAGAAAAATGTGGCAATCAGCGTCTCCGGGGCGGATCGGGAACTGGTGGGTCAAACGTGTGCCGAAATTCGCGCCATGCGCGAACCCGAACCCTACAAGGGCAAGGGGGTGCGCTATGCCGGTGAAGCCGTCTTCCGCAAGGAAGGCAAGAAGAAGAAGAAGTAACAGGGAGAGCCCTAATGGCCAAGGATCGTCGTACTTCGCGTCAAACCCGAGCCAACCGGGTTCGCTTCAAACTCAAAACCGTCTCTGGCGGACGTCTTCGCCTGTCGGTGTTTCGTAGCGCCCGTCATACCTACGCCCAGGTGATCGATGATCGCACCGGGACCACTCTGGTCTCCTGCTCTTCCCTAGATCAGGATGTGCGGGATCAGGTGAAGTATGGTGGCAATGCCGACGCCGCCGCCGCGATCGGCAAGTGCATCGCGGAGAAGGCCCTCGCCGCCCAAATCAAGGAAGTGGTTTTTGATCGGGGCGGTTTCCTGTATCATGGTCGCGTGAAAGCCTTGGCCGACGCCGCCCGCGAAGCAGGGCTATCGTTCTAATCCGTGCATGACCAATGAGCGGGTTCACTCCAGTGAATCCTCATTCGCGATAATCGCGTCGATGGGCGCCCGGGAGATGACCTCACCTCCCTAAGCAACGAAGGATCTAAGGATTTCAGGATGGCCAAGCAGCGTCGGAATGAAGAACAGGACAATCAGCCTTCGGCCTCCGGCGGCCGCTGGGGTGAAGAGGATCTGATCGAGCGGCTGGTGGCGATCAAACGCACCGCCAAGGTGGTCAAAGGCGGCAGCCGTTTTAGCTTTTCCGCCATTGTCGTGGTCGGCGACGGCAAGGGCCGGGTCGGGCATGGTTTGGGCAAGGCGAAGGAAGTTCCTGAAAGCATTCGCAAGGCCACCGATCAGGCTAAAAAGACCATGGTGGAAGTGCCGTTGCGTTCCGGACGGACCATCTTCCACGAAATGCAGGGCAAGTTCGGCGCGGGAGCGGTGGTTCTTCGTCCCGCCGCCGAAGGTACGGGGATCATTGCCGGCGGTTCCATGCGCCCGATCTTTGAGGCCGTGGGCGTGCGGGATGTTCTGGCCAAGTCCACCGGCACCTCCAATCCGCATAACTTGATCAAGGCCACCTTCGACGCCTTGACCAACGTGCGTTCTCCGGAGTTCGTCGCCGCCAAGCGCGGATTGCCCCTGGATAAGGTTCGTATCTGAGTTCCCCAGCAGGGGATTTGAGGAGTCGAGAGCATGAGCGAAGCGCGCAAAATGCTGGTGGTCAAGTTGGTCCGTTCCCGGTATGGACGTTCGGATCGTCAAGGGCGCATTTTGAAATCTCTGGGCTTGAAGAAAATCAATGCCCAAAGAGAGTTGCCCGATTGCGACACCATTCGGGGCATGATCAATAAAGTGAACCATTTGGTTCAGGTGGTCGGTTGACCTGGACAAGGCTGGAGTGGCTGCGATGAAGCTGAATGAATTGCCGGGCGTTCCCGGGAGCGAACAAGAGCCCAAACGGAAAGGTCGCGGCATCGGGTCCGGCAATGGCAAGACCGCCGGTCGCGGTCACAAGGGCCAACACGCCCGTTCTGGCGGATACCACCGCGTCGGCTTTGAAGGCGGCCAGATGCCGCTGCAAATGCGGTTGCCCAAGCGCGGTTTTCACAGCCCCTTCCGTAAATTTTTCGCATTGGTCAATGTGGGGGATCTGGAAAAGGCCTTTGAATCCGGCGCTGAAATCAATCTGGAAGCGTTGCGCGCCAAGGGACTGGTCAACAAGGTTCTGGATGGCGTCAAGCTATTGGCCGACGGCGACGTGACTAAGAGTTTCAAGGTGTTTGTGGATCGGGCTTCCAGCAGCGCGGTCGCCAAGATTGAAGGGGCGGGCGGACAAGTCACCGTCTCCTCCGCAGAAGCCTGATCGACGAACTGGAAATCTCATGGCCATGGAGCAGGGTTCCCCGCTGGGTGGACTTTCCAATCTGGGTAAAATCCCCGAACTGCGCAGGAGACTGCTCTTCACCCTGGGAATGTTGATCGTCTACCGCATCGGTGCCCATGTGCCGACGCCGGGCATCGATCCGCAGGCCTTGGCGGCCTTCTTTTCCCAACAGCAAGGCACCTTGCTGGGGATGTTCAACATGTTTTCCGGCGGTGCCTTGTCTCGACTGACGGTGTTTGCCTTGGGAATCATGCCCTACATCTCCTCGTCGATCATCATTCAGTTGATGACGACCGTGGTGCCCAAGTTGGAGACCCTGAAAAAGGAAGGGGAGTCCGGGCGGCGCAAGATCACCCAATACACCCGCTATGGCACGGTGGTGCTTTCTATCTTCCAAGGGTTCGGCATCGCTTACGGTCTGGAATCGATGCAGGCGGGAACTTTGCCCGTGGTGATTGAGCCGGGTTGGGCCTTCCGGATCATGACCGTGATCACCTTGACCTCTGGCACCGCCTTCATCATGTGGGTAGGGGAGCAGATTACCGCCCGGGGCATTGGCAACGGTATTTCGCTGATCATCTTCGCCGGCATCGTCGCCAATCTTCCGGTGGCCCTGGTGAAGACGTTGCAGTTGGCCCGTACCGGCGATTTGCAACCCCTGTTTGTCTTGCTTTTGCTCATGATGTCGGTGGGCGTCACCGCCTTCATCATCTTCATGGAGCGGGCGCAACGTCGCATCACGGTGCAATATGCCAAGCGGCAGGTCTCCAGCCGTACGATGGTGGGCGGCGAAAGCACCCATCTGCCGTTGAAGGTCAATTCGGCGGGCGTCATTCCGCCGATTTTCGCCTCATCCATCATTCTCTTCCCAGTCACCATCGCCAACTTCGCGCCTTGGGATTGGATGAAGGAACTGGCCGTCTATTTTTCGCCGGGACACATCATCTACATGGTGATGTATGCTGCGGCGATCATCTTTTTCTGCTTCTTCTATACCGCCATCGTCTTCAATCCCGACGAGACGGCGGAAAATTTGAGGAAGTATGGTGGTTTCATCCCCGGCATCCGGCCGGGCAGAAAAACCTCCGAATATTTGGATAAAATTCTCACCCGGCTGACCTTTGTGGGTGCCTTTTATGTCGCTGGCGTTTGTCTCCTGCCGGAAATTTTGATCGCCAACTACAACGTTCCCTTTTACTTTGGCGGCACTTCGCTCTTGATCGTGGTCGGCGTGACCATGGACACGGCGGCGCAGATTCAATCCTTCCTCCTGAGCCGTCAGTATGAAGGACTGCTGCGGAAGGCCAAGATTCGAGGACGCAACGGTTAAGCTTTTTATCGACCTCCCCTGCGGCGTCAGGAATGAGGTTCGTGGTGGAATCGAAGAAGGAGCGAGAGCATGAAGGTTCGGGCATCGGTTAAGAAAATTTGCAAGGATTGCATGATCATTCGCCGTGGCGGCGTGGTGCGGATCATTTGCAGCAAGCATCCCAAGCACAAGCAACGCCAGGGTTGACCTTTTGATCCCGCGCACGGCGGGCCATGGGGCATGCGTTCCACCCCGCCCGCGCATCCGTTGGATACCATGACCGCCGGTCGTCTCGGCGACGTGACACCCAGGCAGAAGAGTTGGAGGTTTCAAAGTGGCCCGTATCGCTGGTGTGAACATTCCCGTCAATAAGCGGGTGGAGATCGCTCTGACCTATATCTATGGGATCGGGCGTCACACCTCCAACGAGATTTTGCGCAAGGCGAACATCTCGCCCGAAACCCGGGTTCACCAGTTGACCGAGACAGAAGTCGGCCAACTGAGAACCATCATCGACAGCGACTATACGGTGGAGGGCGACCTGCGTCGGCAAGTGGCGATGAATATCAAGCGGCTCATCGATCTGGGATCCTATCGCGGTCTGCGTCATCGCCGCGGGTTGCCGGTTCGGGGTCAACGGACCCATACCAACGCCCGCACCCGCAAGGGTCCCCGTAAGCCGATCGCTGGCAAGGCCCAGCCCGGTAAGAAGAAGTAATCGTCAGCATTTCGAGGAGGCATGATGGCCAGAGCCCCAGCCCCGCGCGGCAAGAAGAAAGAGCGCAAAAATATTGCCAGCGGTGTCGCGTACATCCGCTCCACCTTCAACAACACCATCGTCACCATCACCGATCCGTCGGGGAACGTCATTTCCAGTTCCTCGTCCGGGGCCCAGGGGTTCAAGGGATCGCGCAAGTCCACCCCGTTCGCCGCCCAGATGGCCGCCGAGGATGCCGGACGCAAGGCCCAGGAACACGGGATGCGCCAGTTGGAGGTTCGCTTGAAGGGGCCTGGATCGGGACGTGAATCCGCCTTGCGCGCCTTGGCCTCCATCGGGTTTGGCGTCTCGGTGGTGCAAGACATCACCCCAATTCCTCACAATGGTTGCCGCCCGCCCAAGCGTCGGCGTGTTTGATCCAACGCCGACCCGAGGTTGATAAGGAGAACCGGGAAGCATGGCTCGTTATATTGGTTCCAAGTGTCGCATGTGCCGGCGGGAAGGCTCCAAGCTCTTCCTCAAGGGTGAAAAGTGCTTTTCCGAAAAGTGCCCGGTGGATCGTCGCGCTTACCCGCCGGGGCAGCATGGCCAAGGCCGTCGTCGTAAAATCTCCGACTACGGTGCCCATCTGCGGGAAAAGCAAAAGGTCAAGCGGATCTACGGTCTGTTGGAAAAGCAGTTCCGCAACACCTTTGAGCGGGCCGAACGGATGCAGGGTGTGACCGGGGAAAACCTGCTGATCTTGTTGGAGCAGCGCCTGGACAACGTGGTCTATCGCCTAGGCTTCGCCACCTCTCGCACCGAGGCCCGGCAAGTGGTGGATCATCGCCAGATCATGGTCAATGGCCAGTCGGTGAACATCCCCTCCTTTCAGGTCAAGCCCGGAGACAAAATCTCGGTGGTGCAGGGAGCGCGTGATCACCTGCGGATCAAGGCGGCGGTGGATAAGGCGGTCAAGCGTGGAATCCCCTCCTGGTTGCAGATGGATTCCAGCAACTTGAACGGCGTGTTTGTCACCTATCCGTCCCGTTCCGATCTGCCGTCCGACCTGAACGAAAACCTGATCGTGGAACTGTATTCCAAGTAATTCGCCGCCAGGTCAGGGGGATCGTGCATATGTACCGGAACTGGACCGACCTTATCAAGCCTCGAACCATTGAGTTGTCGGGTGAAGGGGATCTCAGGCGTAAGGCCATCCTGGTGGCCGAGCCTCTGGAGCGTGGGTTTGGCACGACCTTGGGCAACTCCTTGAGGAGGGTTCTTCTCTCGTCGTTGCAGGGCGCGGCCGTGATTTCGGTGCGCATTGAGGGGATTCTCCATGAGTTTTCCACCATCCCCGGGGTGCTGGAGGATGTGACGGAGATCATCCTCAACATCAAGGAGCTGGCCATTCGGATGGAAGGGACGGGGACAAAAAATCTTCGTCTCAAGATGGAGAAGGAAGGCGATGTCACTGCGGGCATGATCGAGTGCCCTCACGACATCCAGATCATGAATCCGGATCACCACATTGCCACCGTGAACAAGGGCGGCAAGTTGGACATCCAGATGAAGGTGATCGCGAGCAAGGGCTATCTGCGGGCGGCCAGCGCCCACGCCGAGGAGCAGAGCATTATCGGCGAGATTCCCATCGACGCCAGCTTCAACCCGGTCAAGCGGGTGTCCTACAAGGTGGAGTCGGCCCGCGTCGGTCAGCAGACTGACTACGACCGGATGATCATGGAGATTGAAACCAACGGCGTGGTCTCTCCCGAGGACGCCCTGGCCCTGGCCGCGAAGATTCTTCAAGACCAGCTCAATCCCTTCATCAACTTTGACGACGTGCCGATTCCCTTGACCAAGGAAGAGAATCTGCTTCCCAAGTGGAACGCCAATCTGTTCCGCAAGGTGGATGAGTTGGAGCTTTCCGTCCGTTCCGCCAATTGCCTGAAAAACGATGACATCGTTTACATCGGTGACTTGGTGCAAAAGACCGAGGCGGAGATGCTCAAAACCCCCAATTTCGGTCGCAAGTCCTTGAATGAAATCAAGGAAGTGCTGGAGGAGATGGGGTTGAACCTGGGTATGAAGCTGGACGGCTGGCCCCCTGAGAACATCGATGAGATGGCCAAGCAGTTCGAGGATGAGAATTTTTGAGTGGGATGAAGGATACCGACCATGAGACACTTAAACGCCGGACGCCAGTTCAACATGCCTTCGGATCAGCGCAAGGCGATGTTGAAGAGCCTCGTGGTGAATTTGCTCAAGTATGAGCGGATTGAAACCACAGTTCCTCGGGCGAAGGAGATCCGGGGGATGGTGGATCACATGATCACCCTGGGTAAGCGGGGCGACTTGCACGCCCGTCGCCAAGCGTTGAGCCTGTTGGGCGACAAGGATCTCGTCCACAAGCTTTTTTCCGACATCGCCCCCCGTTGCCAAAATCGCAACGGCGGCTACACCCGGGTGCTGAAGACCCGCTTCCGTTATGGCGACTGCGCCCCCATGTCGTTCATCGAACTGGTGGAACGTCGCGCACCGGTGGTGGCGGAGAGGTCCGAGGAGTAGTCCTCTTTGGGTTGAGAAGAGAACGAAGGGCCGGGAGCAATCCCGGCCTTTTTTTATGGGCTATCCGCTCGTTTGTTCGGGAGGGGGCGTTATGCATTTGTTGATCTTTTTGAGTGATTTCGGGCTGGCGGACCCTTATGTGGGGCAGGTGAAGGGGGTGTTGCATCGTTTGGCCCGGGGGGTGGAGATCCTGGATCTCACTCATGAGCTTCCCCCCTACGCGATACGCAGCGGGGCTTGGATGATCGCCCGGGCGTTGCCCTACATGCCGGAACCGGCGGTTTGGCTCTGCGTGGTGGATCCGGGGGTGGGGGGGGAGCGGCAGGCGTTGTGCGTTCGCTGGGGGGACTCCTTTGCCCTGGGGCCGGACAACGGGCTGCTGACCCCCTTTTTGGATCTTCCCGGTGCGAGGGCGGGGCGGATCGATCCCCATTCGTTTCGCAACCCCGCGCCGACCTTTCACGGGCGGGATCTGTTTGCTCCGGCGGCGGCGCGACTGCTGGGGGGGGATCTCCATCCGCCTTGGCTGGATGGGGTGCGGTCGTCCCCGGTGCGGTGCGAGGGTCCGGGCTGGGGCCGGGATGATCAGGGCTGGTGGGGCGAGGTGATGTGGGTGGATCGTTTCGGCAATTTGATTACCGCCCTGCCGGGGAGCGTTCTCCCCTCCGAGTCGTCGCCCGGCCGTTTGCGGGGGTCGTTGGAGGGCCAGCCTTGCGGGAGTTTGGTTCGTACCTTCTCATCCGTGGGGGAGGGAGAGGGGGCCTTGGTGGTGGGGGGATTTGGCACGGTGGAGGTGGTGGTGAATCTGGGGTCCGCTCTCCAGCAGTACGGGGTGGGGGTGGGGGGAAAATTACGGGTGGCGGGGCCATAATCTTCTGTTGACAGCCTCCCCGTTCTCCTCTACTATTCCGATCTCTTCTCGGCGGGTGGAGCCATGTTGGACTTGTGAACTCCCCTGCCGTTTATTCCTCGGTAGCTCAGTCGGTAGAGCAGATGGCTGTTAACCATCGGGTCCATGGTTCGAGTCCGTGCCGAGGAGCCATAAAATCAAAGGCTTCCATCATTCATGATGGAAGCCTTTTTAATTGGGGTTACACGGGGGGTACTTGTAAACTGTAAACCCGCGAATCACTTGGCGCGGAACTATAAACAGGTTGGACCGCGCGGCTGTAACGCGGCGGCTGGATTGAGACAAATCGGCGGCTGGATTGAGACAGTAAAAATCCTCGAGATCAATTCGTAATACGCTTCATTTGACTTGTGTCAGGCGTATCATCTATCCATTTATCGCCTCGCTCTTGGGTAACAGATACCGACGATACTTTTTTGGATTGTTAGTCTAAAGAGCGATACAACATTTTCAATGTCCCCGTTCACATGAAATCGGGCGAAGAGGCTCATGGTCAAGTCTACCATCTCCCGTGTTTTTGAAACTACGACAGTCTTCCGCCTGAAACGGGCGAACCAGTGGCGTTGTCGTCCGTTATTGTTCTCAATCGCAAAGGTTTCAGCCTTGCTCTGAACCAGGGGAACATCTTCCGGCAATTCAAGATGGTATGCATCCCAGTGGTCGGCACAAAAGACATCATTCCATTTGATAACCCGATCCCTCAGTCGGCGGAAGGTAGCTCGATCACGACCGTCACATTCCCAGTCAACGAGCTGACCGGTATCGCGACAATAAGCCTTCCAGATCCAGAGCTTATTTGTTTTTTTGGAGAAAATGCCACCTCTCGTCCAGCTCCATGAAGTGGACCCCATCGTCAAGACAATTCAGCAGGCAAGATAAGCTCCAACTTGGTTGAATTTCAGTTTTTCAGCTCTCCCACAGCTTGCGTCCCGGTTATCCACAAATCCACAGGCCACAGGGAGCCCCACAACTCCCAACAGGGCCTGTGGAGTTGTGGGTAACAGGGAGGCATGCCCCCTCAGGCGGTCACCCTCAATGGCTCATCCCGTTGGTAGACCTCGTCCGATGTCGCATACTCCAGGGATTGATGCACCGGCTCCCGGTTGTTCCACTCGAACCACGTCCTCATTCCTTGGCGAAGGACCGCTCCGTTCTCAAAGGCGTGCAGGTACAAAAATTCGTATTTCACGCTCCGCCAGAGTCGTTCGATGAATATGTTGTCGTGGCAACGTCCCCGACCATCCATGCTCATCCTGGCGCCGCTGTCTTCCACGGTCTTGACGAAGGCGACGCTGGTAAACTGGCTGCCCTGATCGGTGTTGAAAATCTCCGGATGTCCGTGGTTCCGAAAGGCCTCTTCCAAGGCGTCCAGACAGAATCCGGCCTCCAGGGTTTTGGAAATCCGCCAGGACAGCACCTTCCGGCTGTGCCAGTCCAGGATCACCACCAGGTACATGAACCCTCGTGCCAACGGCAGATAGGTGATGTCCGTGGACCATACTTGATTGGGCCGGCGATGACCACATCCCGCAGCAGATACGGATAAATCTTGTGCTCCGGGTGGGGAATGCTGGTCTTCGGTCCCGGATGGATCGCCAACAGCCCCATCATCGCCATCAACCGCTGCACCCGTTTTCGATTTATCCCATGACCAGCTCGTTGCAAGTGCGCCGTCATCCTCCGACTGCCGTAAACCGGCGTCTTTAGAAACTGCTCATCAATCAACCGCATCAGCGACAAATCCCCGGCATCCACCGGGTGGGGACGGTAATACACCGTTGACCGATTGAGCCCCAACAACTGACATTGCCAAACCAGACTCAACTCCTCGTGACCCGGAGACAGCATGGACTTGCGTTCCTGATGACTCAGACTCCGGGCCTCCTGGCCAAAAAATCCCGCTCCACTTTTAACTGCCCGATTTATCGATATAATTCGGCAATCGTCTGCTCCGTCTCCTGCTCCTTCCCCTCCTTCCGGCCATGATCAAAGACACTGGCTGCTGCTTGCTCCAACTGCTTCCGCCAGCCGTTGATCATCGTCGGATGAACCCCAAACCGGCTCGCCAACTGGGCTACCGTCTCATCCCCCTTCATCGCCGCCAAGGCAACCTTGGCCTTGAACTCACCCGTATACCGCTTGCGTACTTGGCTCATCTCCACTCCTCCTGGTTGGGAATGCTTCAGAGCTTATCATGCTGTCCAGATTTTGGGGTCCATTATAATTGCCCCGGTTCCCGCCTTCGCGACCGGCGGGGCGGTGGGGGGATGGGGAGGATCGGAGCGGGTGGTGACGTTGAATTTCAACTTTGGCGATGGCCAACCCATCCCCGTCCTCGCCCGTGAGGGGGACGAGGAACGGTTGCTGAAACGCCTTCGCTTCTTCGAGCGGGGCCGATGATGGATGGCAAAACTTACGCGGAGGCGGGGGAGTGGGTCTTGAGCCAGTCCACCAGGGCGTTGTTCATCCGCGTCTGCCACCCCTTGCCCGTGGCCCGGAAGGCCTCGATCACCGGCGCGTCGAACCGCACCGTGGTGGAAACTTTCGTGCCGCTGCCAGCCCGGCGTCCCCGGCGAATCAGCTTGTCGCCGATGTACTCATCCGCCTCCTCGAAAAATTCGTCGGTCAGTTCCGGAATCTCTTCATATTCCTCCGGGGTGATGACATGGGCGTCAATTTTCGCCAAGTCGCTGCCCAAAGCGCGATTGCTCACGTTCATTGGCTTTCCTCATCGAGATGATGTGACGAGCCTCGTCACGAGGAGTCCAGACCAAGACCATGATGCGTCCCCGCAATCTCCCCAAGGTGACGATGCGCGTTTCGCCGTAATCACGCCTTTCATCCGGGTCTTCGATGGTCCTGCCGCCGAAAACCTCGATGGCATCCTCGAAATCGACGCCACGGTCGGCC
>JADGAP010000050.1 GCA_015231965.1 Magnetococcales bacterium
TTCCATGTGAACGGAGACATTGAGGATGTGGTATCGCTCTTTGGTTAACACTCCCCGATTGAGATCATGCGCCAAACTTAACTGAAACTACTATAGTCTAGTATTCGAGTCTAATCCCGGCGGCAAAAATGTCAAGCCCAATCCGCCGCGCCGCCCTCCCGCCCCCGCCGCGTGATGGCACCTTTCGGATTGGGGCCTGGAATTCTATCATTCCCCCCTCCATCCCCCGCCTGACCGGAGCGGTGCCATGATCAAAATTTCCCCCTCCATCCTCTCCGCCGACTTCACCCGCCTCGGCGAGGAGATTCGCGCCGTCGAGGCCGCCGGAGCCGACTACATCCACGTCGACGTGATGGACGGCCACTTCGTCCCCAACCTCACCATCGGCCCCCCAGTGGTGCAGGCCCTGGCCAAAATCGCCTCCCGACCCCTGGACGTCCATCTGATGATCTCGCCGGTGGAGATCTACCTGCCGGAATTCGCCGTCCCCGGGGTGGAGATCGTCACCGTCCACGCCGAGGCCACCCCCCACCTCCACCGCGCCCTGAGCCAGATCAAGGAGCGGGGCTGCCGCGCCGGCCTCTCCCTCAATCCGGGAACCCCCATCGCCTTCCTGGAACCGGTGATGGACTTGGTGGATCTGATCCTGCTGATGAGCGTCAACCCCGGCTTCGGCGGACAATCCTTCCTTCCCGCCGTGCTGCCCAAGGTGGCGGCGGCCCGTCGCCTGATTCAAGCCTCGGGGCGGGCCATCGAACTGGAAGTGGACGGCGGCGTCAAACCGGACAACATCGCCGCCATCGCCGCCGCCGGGGCCGACGTTTTCGTCGCCGGTTCCGCCGTCTTCGGCGGCAAGGACTACGCCGGGGCCATCCGCGAACTCCGCGCCCGCGCCGAAGCCGCCTTTCCTGGGGCGTGACGCGCGAACGCTACTCCAGGTTTTGCACCTGCTCGCGAATTTTTTCCACCACCACCTTCATCTCCACCCCCAGACGGGTCAACTCCCCGTCCTGGGACTTGGAGCAGAGGGTGTTGGTCTCCCGATTCAACTCCTGACAGAGGAAATCCAACTTCCGCCCCACCGCCGCCTCTTGCCCCAGCAGGGAGCGACACTCCCGAACGTGGACCCCCAAGCGGTCCAACTCCTCCCCCACCTCCATGCGATTGAGCAGAATGGCCAACTCCTGGGCCATGCGGGGCTCTTCCGCCACGTGACCCAACAACTCCCCCACCCGCTCCCGCAACCGCTGCTCCTGCATCCGCCGCACCTCGGGCAGACGCCCCCCCACCCGCGCCGCCAACCCCTCCAACTCCCGCAACAGGGCGTCCAGCGCCTCGGCCAGGGCCGCCCCCTCCCGTCGCCGGGATTCCAGCAGCCCGTTCACCGCCTCCTCCAGAAGGGCCATCAGGGCGTCCCGCGCCGCCTTCTCCCCCGCCGCCAGCAGATCCAGGGGACGCCGCTCCCGCACCACCCCGGGCCACTGGGCCAGCCGCTCCAACGAAAGACGACCCCGACCCCGACCCCGACCCTTGTCCGGCAGCGCCTTGCGCAGCTCCCTTTCCAGCCCCGCCACCGCCACCAACACCCCCCGGTCGATGCGATACCCCCCCGACGCCGGCTTCTCCCCCCCCAAGGAGAGGGTGACGTCCAGATGACCCCGCCCCACCCGCTCCTTGAGCAACGCCCGCGCCGCCCCCTCCAACTCGCCGAACCCCTCGGGAATGCGGAAGCTCAGTTCAAGAAATCGCTGATTCACCGATTTCAGACGCCACGCCGCCTGCCACTCCCCCACCACCCCTTCCGCCCGTCCATACCCGGTCATGCTCTGCGGCATCGTCCCTCTCCTTCCCCGTCTCGCGCCCCGCTCACAAAAAAAGGGGAGCCCGATGAGCCCCCCTTTTTCCTTCGTTCCATTCCCCCGTCACCGATTCGGCGAGAGAGAAAGACGCCCACTCCCGCCGGACTCAGCCGTTGTGAATGGCGTCGTACTTGGCCCGCAACTCGTCCTCCGACTCCTGATGATCGGGATCGGGCTGGATGCACTCCACCGGGCAGACGTCGACGCACTGGGGTTCGTCGTAAGCGCCCACGCACTCGGTGCAGAGGTCGGTGTGGATGTAGTAGATATCCCGGTCCACGTCGGAGCCGTCGGTAATGGCCTCGTTCGGGCATTCCGGAAGGCAGACGTCGCAGTTGGTGCAGTCTTCGGTGATGATCAAAGCCATGAGAGATTCCTCCTGAACGAGACAAACCTGCGTTTCATCGCTGACAGCTAGTTAACAGAGTTGCGGCGGCCATGCAAGCGAATCGCGCCGCCGACTCCAAAAAAACCGTTTCGCCCCTCTTTCTTCCCATCCAACCGCTTTTCCCACGTTCCGCTCACGGAAACAAGGGGGCTTGCGTCAATCCGGCGGTTTCCGGCAACCCCAACAGCAAATTCATGTTCTGCACCGCCTGTCCCGCCGCCCCCTTGACCAGATTGTCCAGGGCCGCCAACACCACCACCCAGCCGGTGCGCGGGTCCAGCGACACCGACAGGTCGCAATAGTTGGATCCTCGCACCGCCGCCGTGCCCGCCAACTCCCCGGCGGGCAGCACCCGCACGAAGGTCTCCCCCTGGTAAAACTCGACCATCAACTCCCGCCACTGGGCCGCCGAACGGGGCTCCTTGGGCATCAGGTAGCAGGTGGAGAGGATCCCCCGCACCTGGGGCAGCAAATGGGGGGTGAAGCGAATGGTCAGGGGACGCCCCGCCAGGCGGGAAAGCTCCTGCTCCATCTCCGGCGTGTGGCGATGCCGCTCCACCTTGTAGGCGCGAAACCCATCGCTCAGTTCGGCGAACTGGGTTCCCTCGGAGGGGGAGCGACCGGCACCGCTGACCCCGGATTTGCTGTCCACCACGATCAACCGCTCGTCCACCGCCCCCGCCCGCACAAAAGGGGCCAGGGCCAACTGCACCGAGGTGGGATAACACCCCGGATTGGCCACCAGTCGAGCCCCGGGAATGGCTGCCCGGTTCAACTCCGGCTGGCCATAGACCGCCTCTTTCAACAAGTCGGGGGCCTGATGGGGCAAGCCGTACCAGTCGGCGTAAACCGCCGCATCCTTGAGGCGAAAATCCGCCGACAGGTCGATCACCCGCTGACCGGCCGCAAGCAGCCCCGGAACCACGCTCATGGAGACCTTGTGGGGCAGGGCACCAAAGAGGATATCGCACCCCTGGGCCGCCTCGGCGGTGAGCTTTTGGAAGCGCAACCCCTCCGCCACCCCCCGCAAATGGGGAAATGCGGCGGACAACGGCTTGCCCGCGTTGCGCTCCGAGGTGATGAGCCCCAACTCCACCCCGGGATGACGGCACAACAAACGCGCCAGCTCCCCCCCGGTGTACCCCGAAGCCCCCAAAATACCGACGCGCACACCCATCGTTCACTCCAAACCAAAACGTTGCGCCGGGGAAGGGAGTCTTCCCTCCCCCGGATTCCAGACCCCTTTCATTCCCGCCCTCGGCGGGGCGACATTACGGCAAGGGCTGGGTGACGGAAAACGCCCCGCGAACCATCCCCGCCTTGTAACCCCGGGCCTGATCGGCGGGATAAAGCTCCTTCAGCGCCGCATCGATTTCCGGCGCGATGGACTCCCCATGGCAGGCCAGGCAGGGCTTGACCGCGGTGCGAATCGCCTTCATGTAGCGAAACACCTTCTTGCCGTCCTGCACCGTTTCGCTGGTGGCCTCCATGGAGTCCGCCCCGTCGCCGCCCGCCACCCGGGCGTCGAACTGCTCCAGAACCTGCTTTTCCCACGCATCGGGGGTGTTGGCCGGGTTGCGCGGCTTGAGGCTGACCCGCGCCACTTTCCAGCCCTTTTTCTGGGAAATCTCCCCGGCGATGACCTGGGCCTTTTGCTGGCAAACCGGAATCGCCTTGGCGGGACCGCCGGCTTCTAACGCCCCGATCAATTCCCCCTTGAGCTGTTCGCCCATCTCCTGGACCACGGCGCGGCTGGCGGCCACCCGAGGATCGACCGGAGGCGCGGCGGCGGCGGGCGATGGGGCGGCGGCGGGAGCGGGGGCGTCCGCGGCCAGAGCTGGAACGGCGGAAAACAGCGCGGCCGCCAGGGCCAAGGCAATCCGGTTTTTCATGATGGTCTCTCTCCATGCCTCGCAATCGGGTTGAACGGGTTTGGATAGCAGCCGCCGCCGTCAAACGCAAGAGCCCTTGCAAATTTTCAACGGCTCCCCCCCGCCGGGCCAAATGGGGGCATTGGCGGGGTCAAACCGGCGGCTACGCCTCCAGGGCTTGGACCCGCAACGCCAGCAAACGTTCCGCCGCCGTGACATGAAGTCGCTCCACCAGCGTTCCGTCCACCAGACAAACCTCCCGCCCGGCGGCCTGGGCCGCCCGCCAGCCCTCCACCAGCCGTTGCGCCCCCTCGGCCTCCTCGGCGCTGGGGAGAAAGGCCCGGTTGGCCGGGGCAATCTGGGAGGGATGGATCAGGGTTTTGCCATCGAACCCCAGCCAGGCCGCCTCGTCGCACTCGGCGGCGCACCCCGCCTCATCCCGCACCTGATTGTACACGCCGTCGAAGACCATGCGCTCCGCCGCCCGGGCCGCCAGCACGAGCTGTTGCAGGGCGTGGCGCAGCGGCTGACGATCCCCCCCCGTCCGCCGCAGCCGCAACCCCTTGGCCAGATCGTTGACCCCCGCCGCCAACCCCATCACCCGGGGCTGACGGGCGATGTCGTGGGCGTGGATCACCCCCCGGGGGGTTTCGATCATGGGCAGCAGCGGCAGGGGGGGGGCGAGGGGGGGGGCGATCCCGTGGGCCGACTCCAGCGCCTCCAGCCGTTGCAACAGCGGCGTCAGCTCCTCGGGGTGGGAAATTTTCGGCAGACAAAGGGCGTGGGGCCGGGCCGGGACGATGGCCTCCAGGTCCGCCTCCCACCAGGGGGAGTCCAGGGCGTTGAGCCGCACCCCCAGCCAGAGCCCCGGCGGCGGTTGGCGCAAAAATTCCACCAGCGCCTCCCGGGCGGTCTCCTTGGCCTCCGGGGCCACCGAATCCTCCAGATCCAGCAGCAGACCGTCGGCCCCCAGGGTGGGGGCCTTGCTCAGGGCCCGGGGGTTGGATCCGGGAACATACAGCAGGGAACGAAGCAGCAGCATGGCAATCCCCCAGGGCGGCGGGTTGGACGGACGAACTCTCCCTTCGCCATGATCCATGGCGAGGGAAGGGCAATGCAAGGCGCGGAGAGGGCTCCAGCCTCGCCTCGCCCGCCGCCCCGTCCCCGCCCGAGGCCCGGAATTGCCGCCCGGTTCCGGCAAGAATCGCCCCCCGGGGCATCTTTTGCCCCCCATCCGGGGCCGGACTTCACGGTTTAATCATGATGGATCAACAGGTTGTCATCTTGGCACGGGGGTTGATCTATTGGAGGACAGGGAACCTTGTCCATCCGAAGGTTGATCAGAGGGGAAAAAGGAGACAAACCGTGATTCCGTTCAACATGCTGACGCCTGGGCCATCCGGCCTGGCGGGGCTGTCGGGTCTTGCGCCGCCCACCGGCGGCGGGACCGCGACCAGAAAGGCGTCGTTGCTGGCCGATGGTTTCGGCGCCGCCCAGTTTCAACAATTTTTGGATACCGCCCTGAAATGGGACGACCCCCAACCGGTCCAGCCCTCCGAGGCCTCCTCGGACCGGCAGTCCGAGGATCGGGAGGTCAAGGAGAGCTCCCGGTCCGAGCGCTCCCGCCCGGAAAAAAGCGAAAGCGCCAAGGCCCAGGAGCAGGTCGATCCCCTGCAAGTGGTGGAAGCCCCGCTGCTGGAAACCGGGACGGAGACCGCCGAGGTCCAGGTGATGGCCAATCCCCTCACCGAGGCCAAGGGACCGGTGCAGGCGGCGACCCAGGAGACGATGCAAGATCCGGCCCTGCGCAACGACGCCTGGCAAATGGCCGTCGTTGTCGCCCAATGGAGCGTCACCACGCAAAATCAGACCGTCACCCCGCAGCAGCAGTTGAAACCCATGACCACCGGCGTGGTACAAAATTCCGTGTCGGATCTGGCCCTGGCGGTCTATCTGCAAAAGGGCGCGGGGGTGGACCAAACCTCCCAGTTTCCCTTGGAGGCCCTGGCCGAAGTGGGCGAACGGGTGGAGGTGAGCCTCAATGATCTGACGGCGCTGGTCTCCGGACGGGGCGCGCCCCCGCCCATGGAGGGCCTGACCCCCATGGCCCCTGCCGGCCTGTCGGCGCCCCAGCCCGCCGCCCAGCCGATGATGATGGCGGCCATGCTCCAGGCCTCCCCGTTGGAACAGCTGGCGCCCCAGGCCCTCAAGGCCGATTCGCCGCTCAACGCCGACTCCATCGCCGGTCCCTCGGGATCCACCCCCACCGCCAACGCCAAGGGGGCGGCGGCCACCCCCACCCTTTCCACCCGCTCCCCCCAATTCGCGGCGGAGTTGGCCGAGCAGGTGGGCAAGCTGAAAATTTACTCCCGCCCTGGTCAGTCGGAGCAGGTGCGTCTCTCCCTGGACCCCCAGGATCTGGGCGCCATCAACATGAAGCTCAAGGTGGACGCGGACAACAAGGTTCACTTGATCATCTCCACCGAGTCGGAGGCAACCAAGGAGCTTTTGACCAAGCAGATCGGCCAACTCAAGGAGGCCCTGGCCAAGGGTCACATGGGATTGGGCGAGGTGACGGTCCACGTTGGCGGCGAGGAGAGCGGGCGCAACGCCTCCTCCGGTCAATGGGCGCAGCATCGATCCGGCGGTGAACCGGGCTCCGGCGGCGGACGCGCCTCCCGGGAGTCCGACGCCCCGGAGAAGGTCGCGCCGGTGACGCCGCCCCCTTCCGCCAATCGGGTGGGCGATGACGGGGTGAGTCTGGTCGCCTGACACCCCCCCTCTGCGTAAAACGCCGTATGGCAAGGCCCTGACGAGCCCGGGATTCCCTCCCGGGCTCGTTTTGCGTCTCCCATCCAGGGAGTCTCCCCAACTCCTCGCCAAGCGCCTCCCCTTGCGCCTCCCCCCGGCGACGGTTCACGATGACCGTGAAAGAACATCGTCCAGGCGTCCCCTCTCCCCCGCACCCCCGGCGCGTTGGGGGGTGTCTCGGAGGAAAACGAACCTCGGAGGGATTCGGGGGGAAAAGCCCCCCGGACCCCCGGCGGCCCGATGCGACACGAATCGGGTTGGACAGGGGAGATGGGTTGGGAACGCCTCCTGGAGCGCATCGGGCCGCAAAAGCCAAACCTTGGGGGACAGAGAACTGTCCCCCAAACCCCCTTCACCTTTTTTTGCTCGTAAAATGCCTCTAATATCCGTTGGGTGCATCGTCGCATCCCCCTTTCTCATCCGCTGCCCAGGCCGAATCCCATGGATCGTTTTTCCGCCTCCCCCTTCCCCCCGCCCCCTTCCGGCGCTTCGTCGGGATCGTCGCTGCTGCGGGAACTCAATCCCCCGCAAAAAGAGGCGGTGACCACCATCCAGGGACCGGTGATGGTGCTGGCCGGGGCGGGATCGGGCAAAACCCGGGTGCTGACCCGCCGCCTGGCCTACCTGCTGGAGAGCGGCGCGGCGGCTCCGGGGGAGATCCTGGCCGTCACCTTCACCAACAAGGCGGCCCGGGAGATGCGCGGTCGGGTGGGCGAACTGCTGGGCATGGACGAGGCCCAGGCCCGCCGCCTGTGGATCGGCACCTTTCACGGCATGTCGGTGCGCATCCTGCGCCAGCACGCCGACGCCCTGGGGTTTCGTCCCGACTTCACCATCCTCGACGCCGCCGACCAGGAGCGGATGGTCAAAAAAGTCCTGGAGGAGGCCAAGAGCGCCAACCCCTTCTGGACCCCCAGCAAGTTGATGAACCAGTTTTCCCGCTTCAAGGATGACGGCCTGGGCCCCGACGATCTGGGGATCGAGCAGTTCCGCCGTCGCGAGGAGTTGGACTGGGTGTCGGGCATTTTTCGTCAATATCAAGAGGCGATGCGGCAGCGCAACCTCATGGATTTCGGCGATCTGCTGCGCTTTTGCCTGCTGTTGTGGCGACAGCAGCCGGAGATCATGTCCCATTGGCAGCACAAGTTCCGTCATCTGCTGGTGGATGAATATCAAGACACCAACCGCTCCCAGTACGAATGGCTGAAACTGTTGGCGGCGGGCCACGGCAATCTTTGCGTGGTGGGGGATGACGATCAGTCGATCTACAGTTGGCGGGGGGCGCGGCTGGACAACATTTTGCGCTTCGAGGAGGACTTTCCCGGCGTTCGCGTGGTGCGGCTGGAGCAAAACTACCGCTCCACCGGGACCATCCTTTCGGCGGCGGGGGGGTTGATCCACCACAATCGCGGGCGCATGGGGAAAAAACTCTGGACCGAGGGAATCAAGGGCGAACCCCTGGAACTCTTTGTCGCCGAGGATGGTGAGGACGAGGCGCGGTTTGTCGCCGGGGAGATTCGCAAGCTCTGTCCGGGGGGGGAGTATGATCGAGTGGCGGTGCTGGTGCGGGCCTCCCGCCAAACCCGGGAGCTGGAAGCGGCCTTCAACCATCACGGCATCCCCTACCGGGTGGTGGGGGGGCTGAAATTCATGGAGCGGGCCGAGGTCAAGGATGCGGTGGCCTATTTGAGCCTGGCCGTCACCCTGAACAACGATCTGGCCCTGGAGCGAATCGTCAACGTTCCCAAGCGAGGGTTGGGGGATTCGGCGCTGGAGGCGATGCGGCAGGCGGCGGAGGGAGGAAACCTTTTTCTCGGGGCGCAACGGATGGCCGCCTCGGGCAAGGGGGTACGGGGGACCGCCCCCCGGCAGGCGCTGCTCGCTTTCGTGCAAATGATCGAGGAGGCCCACAAGCGGCTCACCGCCGATCCTCCGGAAGCGGCCTATCTCGTCCTCTCCTACCTGCTGCACGAATCCCGCTATCTGGAATTCCTGCAAACCGAGGAGAAGGGGGCGGAACGGCTGGAAAACCTGCGGGAACTGGGCACCCTGCTGGCCCGGGAGCGGGATCTGGGGGAGTTTCTCGACAGCGTCGCCCTGGAGCCCGACGCCGGGGGGCGCACCCAGGAGCAGGGGCCGGATGAGGTTCGTTCGGTCATCTCCACCCTCCACGCCGCCAAGGGGTTGGAGTTTCCCGTGGTCTTTCTCGTGGGCCTGGAGGAAAACCTGCTGCCCCACAAATATTCGGTGGACCAGGGCGACGTGGAGGAGGAACGCCGTCTGGCCTACGTCGGCATGACCCGGGCGCGGGAAAAACTCTACCTGGTCTGCGCCCGGCGGCGGCGGATGTTCAATACCTACGAGGCCAACGTCCCCTCCCGCTTTCTCAAGGAGATCCCCCCGGAGTTGGTCAAAACCCGGGGCGGCCAGCGCATGGGGCTGCGGCTGGGCGTCGGGGAGCATGTGCGGCGGCGCTATTAGGGACGGAAGCCGCTGTTCCACATAAAAAAGGCTGGGGGAGACCCCACCCTTTTTTATGGCACCACCGCCATCCTGTACTGCGGCCATGCTGACCTAAACTTGTGCACGTCGAAAAAATCGTTTCCAGGCGAAAGGGCGGTCACGACCCGTGGAGACTGTTTTCTCACGGGGCTCTTTTAGTCATTCCAGAGCTGTTTTGCCCATTGCCAGTAAAGGATTTGGAATGACTAGGCTAAGCCTAAGCGTGGCGGCGAACGGGACGGCGGGCGGTTTTGAGGGGGGCGTTCAGCACCCGTCCCGACGAGGTGACGATGGTGGGAGACTTGTTGACGGGGGCGGAGGGCGGCGCGGGCTCCGACGCGACGGACGCCCCATCCCGCCCGCCCTTGAGGCGGTTGTCCCGCAAAAAACGCCAACGTTCCCGGGCGTTGAAAATCGCCTTTTGCATGCGTTCCCGGTCTCTGCGGCTGGCAAAACGGAAGCGGACGGAGCCGAATCCCCCCGTCACCCGCAGGGTATAGCTCCCCTTGCCGCTCCGGTTTTCATCGCTCTCGCCGCCCAGGATGGCGTCGATTTCCGACAATTTTCCCTCTTCCCAAAAGACCCCGCCGAGGGAGCATAGGGGAAATCCGAATCGGTCCCGGACCGGATCCAATTCCACCCGGGAACGGCGTCCCAGGGTCAAGACGAAGTAGAGGATCCGTCCGAGGGCGTAAACCGCCAGCATGACCACCGGCGTGGTGGCCAGAACCAAGGTGACCGTCGCGTCGTTTTCCGCGCCCAGTTGGGGCAGGGACCAGGCCACCACCACCAATCCCGCCACCACGGCCAGCCACAGGGCGCAGGTTCCGTGATGTCCGGTGTAGGAAACCGTCACCAACTCCGACCGCTGCGCCTTGTCCCCAACGATGGCCATGCCCACCCTTCCACCCGGTATCCGTTCCGCCAAGGGGGCGGCGTCAACCCGTCAATGCCCGCCGCCAGGGCCGTAGACCGCCTCCGGGTCCACCTCCGGAGCGGCAATCTCCCCCCAGGCGTCCCCCTGGGCTTCCAGATAGAAGCAACTGCGGCGCCCGGTGTGGCAGGCCACCCCCACCTGTTCGATGCGCAACAGCAGCGTGTCGCGGTCACAATCCGTGCGCACCGCCAGAACCTTCTGCACGTGGCCCGAACTCTCCCCCTTGCGCCAATACTTGCCCCGGCTGCGGGACCAGTAACAGGCCACGCCGGTGCGCAAAGTCTCCGCCAGGGAGTCCCGATTCATCCAGGCCATCATCAGCACGTCGCCGGTGGCGTGGTCCTGAGCGATGGCGGGAATCAGTCCATCCGCGTTGAATTTAAGGGAATCCATCTCCGGTTGCGCAAGCTCCATGACATCCCGCTCCCTGTGGACTCGACCCCCCGGTCCGTTTGGCCTCCCGGCCCCTCAAGAACCGTTCCGGGCCGGTTGAACCGCCTTGTCTTCCTTTTCCAGCCCCCGCAACCACATCACCATGTCGCGGAAAATGGCCAGAACCCGCTCCAGGGTGGACCATTGCTCGTCGAGCTCCGCCTTGCGCTCCTGGCGTCGTTCCGCCTGGAGCTTTTCGTAGGATTCGGGACGGCGTTCCAAGGCCCGCTGATCGCTGCCGCAGGTCATGACGTCGTCGACAAAGCGGCAGACGGTGATTTCACCGGTTTTTTTGTTCAGCCGCCACACCGTGTCGCCGTCGGCCTTGTGAATTTCGTAGGCGCACTCCTCGGCGGACCCCGCCGCACCCGCCCAGGTCAGCGCCAGCGCCGCCAGCATCCCCCCCGCGCCCCGCGCCCCGACTCGAACCCCACGCCGCCAAAGGCCCATCCGGAATCTCCCGCGCCAAGCCCGCCAAGGGTTCCGCGCCCCAAAACGAAATTTTCAGGCGCGGGGAAACTGATGGATGATACCGTTTTTCCCCGCCCGGCAACAGGCGGAGTAAACCTTTTCCTCCCCTCCCCCCATCTAAGCGCCTTGCGTTTGAGGGACAAATGCGGCGATGATTCGTCGGGCGGCGAAGGTCAGGATCCGCGCGACGCAACCCCGAAAACCCCGCCAGGGCCGGAAGGCAGCAGCGGTATTGGGAGTTTGCGTGCGCCGCGGCCCTCCCTGACCGGAGCCGCCTTTTCGTTTCCCATCCGCAAGCCGTTCTCCCTTTTTTCCTTCAAAATGCGGTGCCGGGGGCGTTCATGGCATCCTCCTACGTGGTGCTGGCCCGCAAGTGGCGGCCTCGCGACTTTGACACCCTGGTGGGACAGGAACACGTCACCCGCGCCTTGCGCAACGCCCTGGCCAGCGGTCGCACGGCCCACGCCTTCCTTTTCACCGGCATTCGCGGCGTTGGCAAGACCACCATCGCCCGGCTGCTGGCCATGTGCTTCAACTGCGACAAGGGCATGACCCCCTCCCCCTGCGGCCAATGCCCCGCCTGCCAGGAGGTCATCGCCGGAACCCACCCCGACGTGCTGGAAATCGACGCCGCCTCCCACACCCAGGTGGACAAAATGCGCGAGGTGCTGGACACCGTGCGCTACGCCCCCGCCATGGCCCGTTCCAAGGTCTACATCCTGGACGAGGCCCACATGCTCTCCCGCAACGCCTTCAACGCCCTGCTCAAGACCCTGGAGGAGCCCCCGCCCCACGTGGTCTTCATCTTCGCCACCACCGAGGCGCGGAAAATCCCCCCCACCATCGTCAGCCGCTGCCAGCGCTACGACCTCAAGCGGGTGGCGGGACCGATGCTGACGGACCATCTGCAACGGGTGTTGGAGCAGGAGGGCATCCCCTGGGAGTCCGCCGGCCTGGCCGTGGTGGCTCGGGCCGCCGACGGCTCGGTGCGCGACGCCCTCTCGCTGCTGGATCAGGCCATCGCCTTTGGCGACGGCTCGGTGCGCTATGAATCCATGCGCGAGCTGTTGGGGCTCACCGACCGGGAACAGGCCCTCGATCTGCTGGAGGCGCTGCTCGCCGCCCAGGGCACCCGCGTCCTGGAGATCGCCGAACGGCTCCACGCCGCCGGGGCCGACCCCGCCACGGTGGCGGAGGATCTACTGGGGCTACTCCATCGCGCCGCTCGGGCCAAGGTGCTGGGAGGGGCCGCCCCCCCCCCGGAAGACCCCCAGGAGGAGCGGTTGCGCCGCCTCACCGCCCCGCGCTCCATGGAACATATCCAAATGGTCTACCAAGTGCTGCTCAAGGGCGGGCGGGAGATCAAAATGGCGGAACAACCCGCCCCATCCCTGGAGATGGCGCTGCTCCGCGCCGCCTACCTGCGCCCCGTCCCCTCGCTGGAGCAGCTGCTGCAACGAGCGTCCTCCCCCCAAGGCACCCCTCCGGGAGGGCAATCTCCTGCAATATCCTCCTATTCCGGAGGTTCTCCGCCGCCGCCTCCGATTTCCGCCGCTCCCGCGACGGGGGGTGAGAATCCTCCCCAGCCCCCCGAATGGCGCACCGCACAAAATAAGATTCTAGATTTGAATCAACAAGATGACAAATTGCTGCAAGTGCAGCAATTGACAACGTGGGACCAACTGGTATCTTTGGCGCGGCGGCATGTTCCAGGGTTGGCTCTCAAGCTCACCCAGCAGGTGGCCTGCCTCGACCTGCGGAGCCGTCCCGGGGGAGGTTTGGAAGCCCTGGAGCTGCAACTGAAAAACGACTGCTTCGGCCCCCCCGCGGCCCTCAAGCAGCGGTTGGAGGAGTTCCTGGAAAAGGCGGGCGTCGGTCCGGCGCTGGTCACGGTGCGCCCCGCCGCCGAAAATCGCCCCCTCACCCTGGGGGAGCAGGAAGAGATGCGGCGGGCGGAATATCTGCGCGAGTTGGAGAACGAAGCCCTCTCCCTCCCCGCCGCCCAAGCCCTGTTGGAACGATTCGACGCAACGCTGCTGCGGGTGGAACCCTTGAATCGGGCATGATGTCGTTACGGAGGGATCCGTGACATGGAGCCCATGGCAACCGTGGGGATGAACGGCATGGCGAATTTCGGCGGCATGGGCAATATCGGCAATTTGATGAAACAGGCCCAGCAGATGCAGGGTCGACTGGCCAAAATGCAGGAAGAACTGGCCACCCAAACCGTGGTCGGCCAATCCGGCGGCGGCATGGTGGAGGTGACGATCAACGGTCGCCAAGAAGTGACCCGGATCAAGCTCGAACCCACGGTGGTCGACCCCAAGGAGGTGGAGATGCTGGAAGACCTCATCACCGCCGCCTGCAACGACGCCCAGAAAAAAATGGCCGATCTGACCCAACGCCGGATGAACGAAATCACCGGCGGCATGAACATCCCCGGCCTGAACCTGTAACACCCCGCTCCGACGTTTCGCGAGCGGACGACGGAACACCCCGCCCCTGGCGGCGCGGCGAACGGAGCGGCGAACAGCGCCATGGCGGACCTTCCCTCCCTGGAACAGGTGGTGGCGCGTCTCTCCCGGTTTCCCGGCGTGGGCCGCAAAAGCGCCCTGCGGATGGCGCATCACCTACTGAAAAACGGCCCGGAGGATCTGACCGCCCTCATCGACGCCTTGAGCCGGATGCGAGAGCGGGTGCGCCGTTGCGAACGTTGCTTCAACTGGTCCGAGGAGACTTGGTGCGCCATTTGCGCCAATCCCCATCGGGAAAGCGGTCAAATTTGCGTGGTGGAAGAGCCCTCCGACCTGCAAGCCCTGGAACGGGCCGGGCTCTTCAAGGGACGTTACCACGTATTGGGGGGGCGTCTGTCGCCCATCGACGGGGTGGGACCGGAGCAATTGACCCTGGAACCCCTGGCCCGGCGATTGACGGAAGAGGGAACCCGAGAGCTGATTCTGGCCCTCAATCCCACCGTCGAGGGAGAAGCCACGGCCCATTACGTCGCGGAGTTGGCCCGGCCCCTGGGAGTGATCGTCACCCGCTTGGCCCACGGCTTGCCCTCCGGCGGCGAACTGGAATATTTGGACGAATCCACCCTTTATCACGCCCTGGCGGGGCGACGGGAGTACGGTTGCCGCGCCGCCTCGGGACCATGATGTTGCATCGAACGGATCCCCTTCCCGGCCCCTGGCGGCCCTGAAACGTCCGTTGCAAGAGTCCAGCTCGCGTTAGGAGGCGTCAACAAACAGGGAGTCAGTCATCCGAGGCCGAATCGGACGCGGCGTCACGCCGCGCCGGAAATGGCGCCCAGCGGGAGGGACGGAGGGATCCGACCTTTTCCCTAGCTGAACGTCCGGTGGAGCCGCAACCCCGAAGGACCGGCGGGGCGTGTGTCCGCAGGCGATCGAGAGCGGAGCATCTGCATGGCGACGACGAAAACGGATCAAGAGACCAAGTTCCCCTATCCTGGCATTCCCGGCACCGGAGACGGTTCCGAGGCGGTGGTCTATGTGGAGACCCGCGCCACGGACGCCGCCGCCGCCTACCCCATCACCCCTTCCACCAACATGGCGATTTACTACCAAATCGCCGTGGCCAATGGCTTCAAGAACGTTTGGGGCCAGAATTTAGGCTGGTTGGAGTTGGAATCGGAGCACTCCTCCGCTTCCGCCTGCGAAGGGTATGCCCTGGCCGGGGGCCGCATCACCAACTTCACCTCCGGTCAGGGTTTGATCCTGATGAAGGAGGTGCTCTACACCATCTCCGGCAAGCGGCTGCCCACGGTGTTGCATGTGGCGGCCCGCACCCTCACCTCCCAATCCCTCTGCATCCACGCCGGTCACGATGACGTCATGGGAGTGGCCGACGCCGGTTGGGGCATTCTCTTCAGCCAAAGCGTGCAAAACGTGGCCGACCTGGCCATGATCTGCCGCCGCGTCTCGGAAGAGAGCTTCACCCCCTTCATGAACGTGCAGGACGGTTTTCTCCTCTCCCACACCATCGAAAATCTCAACTATCCCGAGGATGACCTGATCCGCGAATTCCTGGGCGACCCCCGGGAGCGGATGCGCACCCTCTTCGACCCGGAGTTTCCCCTCCAGTCGGGCACGGTGCAAAATCAGGACAGCTACATGTCGGGCAAGATCGCGCAGCGGTTCTACTACGATCAACTGCCCGAAATCATCGAAAAGGCCATGGACGAGTTTTACCGTCTCACCGGGCGGCGCTACGGCCTGATCGAAAGCTACATGATGGAAGACGCGGAATACGCCCTGGTCACCATGGGCACCTCCGCCGAAACCGCCATGTCCGTCACCGAGATGATCCGCGACCAGTTGGGCATCAAGTTCGGCGTGGTCAGCATCACCTGCTACCGCCCCTTCCCCGCCGCGCCGCTGGTCAACGCGCTGCGTCACTGCAAGGGGGTGGCGGTGCTGGAGCGGTGCGACATCCCCACCATGGTGGACAACCCCCTCACCACCGATGTCCTGGCCTCCCTGGCCAAGGCGGTGATGGGCTCCCCCGATGTTCCGAAAATCAAGCAGATGCCCTTCGTGCAGTCGGGCGTGGGCGGGTTGGGGTCGCGCAACGTCACCCCCGGCCACGTCATCGCCATCGCCCGCAACTTGGTGGAGGGCCGGAACGGCAAACGTTTCTTCACCGTCGGCATCGACCACTCCACCGCCCTGCGTCCCGAGGAAGAGCCGGACGTGCGACCGCAAGGGGCCTTCTCGGTGCGGGTCCACTCGGTGGGCGGCTTCGGCTCGGTGACCACCAACAAGGTCATCGCCACCATGCTGGGGGACATTTTCGGCTTCCGCGTCCAGGCGGCCCCCAAGTACGGCTCCGAAAAGAAGGGGTTGCCCACCAACTCCTATCTCCAGGTGACGCCGCAAAACAAAATCCTCACCCACTGCGACTTGCTGCAAGTGGACTTCGTGCCCCTGATGGACCCCACCACCTGGCACATGGGCAACCCTCTGGTGGGCATGAAGGAGGGCGGCATCGTCTTCCAACATACCGACGAAATCACCCCCAAGGGGTTGTGGGATTCCCTTCCCGGGTACGCCAAGTATTTCATCAAGGAAAAAGAGATCACCTTCTACGGCGTCGATACCATCGAAATCGCCCGGGAGTGCTGCAAGTCCGACCAATCCTTGATTCAACGCTTCCAGGGCGTGGTGCTGTTGGGGGTCTTCCTGCGGGTGACGCCCTTCCGCGAGCAGTCCGGCTTGAGCGAGGAACAACTTTTTCAACAAGTGCGCGAACCGTTGGAGAAATATTTCGGCAAGCGTGGTCAAAAAGTGGTGGAGGACAATCTGGAGGCGGTGCGCAAGGGCTACAAGCGGGTGATGCAAGTCACCCGGCAGGTCATGGACGCCACACCTCCCGAAGTGATCGAACAGGGTCGGCTGGATTGGGAAGCCAAGGGCAAGGACGTCTCCGCGTTCATCGTCTGAGGCGGTCCGGTCGCCCCCTGGGTCGACCGGCCTCCACCCCCCCATGAACCAAGCCAAGTTTTCGCGCCCCCATGGCCCTTGCGGCCTCCCGCGTCGAAAATTGAGCCTACGCCGTGCAAGGAGCGACCCATGACCCAGCATTACGCCCGGGTTTACCTGGAAAAAACCCCGCAATGGTACGACAACGACCGGGCGCGGGCGATTGTCGACGCCTACAACAAGGGCGCCGGCTCCAGTCAACCCGCCGATGAGTTTCTCGCCTGTTCCCTGGTTCCCGCCGCCACCGGCTCGTTCCGCGACTTCTCGTACATCGCGCCCGACCTGCCGGAGTACACCGCCGAAAGCTGCGTCGCCTGCATGGAGTGCGTGCAAAACTGCCCGGACTCCGCCATCTGGGGCAAGGTCATCACCCCCGAGGAGGTGGAACGGAAGTTGGCCGCCGCCGAAAGCGACACCGCCCGAGAGATCATCCGCGGTCAGTTGGCCCAAACCACCAAGTTCTGGAAAACCTACGAAACCAAAAAGGCCAAGGATCCCTCCTCCCCCGGGGGCGGATACTTCGGCATTTTCATCGACCCCACCAAGTGCAAGGGGTGCGGCGAGTGCGTCGTCGCCTGCGGCGAGCACGAATCGCTGAAGATGATCAAAAAGACCAGGGACAACCTTCCCGGTTACTTCAACCTGTGGGAGTTTTTCAAAACCACCCCTCCCACCCCGCCGGCCTACATCAACTCCCGGCTCAAGGTGGACTTGATGCTGCGGGAGGAGGCCAACCAGTTCGTGGGCGGCGGCGGCTCCTGCATGGGCTGCGGCGAGGCCTCCAGCATCCGTCAACTGCTGACCATGGTCTATGAAAAGGTGCAGCACCGCTACGGCGTGGTGGCCGCCACCGGCTGCAACACCGTGTTCGGCTCCACCTATCCCTACAATCCCTACCGCGCCCCCTGGACCAACTCCCTGTTCGAGAACGCCCCCACCGTGGCCATGGGCATCCGCGCCATGTGGGACCAAACCGAACGGCAGGACCACCACATCCTGGTGCTGGGCGGCGACGGGGCCATGCTGGACATCGGCTTCCAGGCCCTCTCCCGCATGTTGTCCTCGGGCATGAACATCAAGGCCTTCGTCCTGGACACCCAGGTCTATTCCAACACCGGCGGGCAGGCTTCCACCGCCACCTTCCTCGGGCAAAACGCCAAAATGTCGGTGCATGGCAAGAAGATCCAAGGCAAGCAGGAGCGCCGCAAGGAGATTGCCAACATCGCCATGATGCACCCCTACACCTTTGTCGCCCAGACCGTAGGGCCGATGATCAACCACTTCTACAAAGCGGTGGAACAGGCCCTGGACTTTGACGGACCCGCCCTGATCAACATCTACACCACCTGTCAGCCGGAACATCAGGTGGCCGATGACGCCTCGGTGCGTCAGGCGATTCTGGCGGTGGAATCCCGCGCCTTCCCGGTCTTCGTCTATCATCCGAACGCCGGTCCGACGTTGGCCTCCCGGCTCTCGTTGCAGGGCAACCCCTCCATCAATCGCGACTGGCACCGCCGGAAAAATCGCGACGGAAGCGAGGAGATCGTCGATTTCGTCACCTTCGCCAGCACCGAGGGCAGGTTCCAAAATCACTTCAAGGACGGCGAGGTCAGCGAAACCCTGCGCCGCTCCCAGGTGGACCGGCTGGAAAACTGGCGCCTGCTCCAGCAGTTGGCAGGGGTGCGCAACAACGACCTGGATCAGGAACTGGCCAACGCCAAATCCGCCAAGAGCGCCTGAGAACCTTTCAGGGAAGAACATGGGGCGAAAAGGGACGGACCCTCTCTTTTCGCCGGTGTCGGGATGGGTTCCTTTCGACGATGACGATGAACCGCTCGCGTCCGGAGCCGGGGAGGGTATATGAACGAAGCGTTGTACGCCATGTTGCAGGAGGATCTGACGCGGCCTCGGGTGCTGGATGAACGCACGGCGGTCTCCATCGCCACCAGCCTCGACGTGGATGAGCCCCTGGACGGACTCTGTCCGGAACGGCTCAACGATCTGGAAGAGTATCTGGCGGAAATTTTTCTCTCCCCCATGTTCACCCCTGGGCGGGAAGAGCGGGAAGCCTACGAAGCCGTGCTGGGATGGAGCGGCATCTCCTCCGAAGAGGTGGAAGGCGTGGTGGACCGCCTCACCGATGAGGGGGTCTATTGTCAGATCATCTTTGGCGACTCTTCCGCCCGGGTGTTGATTCCCGACGTGGTGGTCCGTCGTTACGTCCGGCTGCTCCACCTGGACAGTTCCATCGACCAGGAGATCGGCAACTTGTTGGAAGAGTTGGCCACCGTCCCCTCCGACCGCCGCCGCTCCCTCTCCCTGGCGCGGCAACCGGTGTGGCGCGGCAAAAAACAGCGGGACCTGCTGTTGTCCTGCCTCCAGGCGATGCACCGCCACGACTCCTTCGAGCTGGAAAAACTAAAGTTTCTCAACGAATTCGTCCGCACCAACCGCAGCGGCACGCCGGACGAGTTGGTCAAGCACCTGAAAAATCTGGTGACCTCCTACCAGATGGATGAAGAGCATCCCATCTTCAACCGCCAGTTGGAAAGCAACCAGGCCCACTCCATCCGTTCCCGCTTTTGCGGCGAGCGGGTCAAAATTTTCCGCCTCACCATGGCCAACGCCCTGTTGGCCGATCTGGAGGGAGAGTTCGCGCGTCCTTGATCCCTCCATTCAGACATGGCATTCTACCCCCCGCTTTGGGAGTTGGGGGGGGATTTCGCCCTGAAATGATCCTCGCAAAAACCAAGCAATCGCCTTCCGGGAGCCCCTCACGGCCCCTTGGAAGGCGATTTGCGGTCTGCCCCCCCGCAAGCTTAACCGGCAGCCCTGGGTTTCGGCTGCATTGTAACAGCACGTCACGAGGAGTCCCGAGACCCCTCCGAAAGCGACGCCCCGCTCCAGATATGCCCTCCGGGAGGGGCGGGAGATGCACTTGGATCGTATTTCCGCATGGGAATAACCCCCTGGATCATTAGGGTGATGCATCATGGCGATTGAGGGATCCTCCAGCCGATGGCTCCCCGCGCCCCCGAATGGAACAGCTGCCCATCGGCCTGTTCAGACCCCATACGTCGGTCCTTTGAAAAGGAGTGAGACGAATGTCGAACGATCTTCCGGACATCATCTACACCAAGGTTGACGAAGCCCCCGAATTGGCGAGCGGCTCCTTCCTGCCCATCATTCAAGCCTTCACGCGGCCCGCAGGCGTGTCGGTGGGCACCAAGGACATCTCCCTGGCCGGTCGCATTCTCGCCAATTTTCCGGAATATCTCACCGAGGCCCAACGTCAGCCCGATGATCTGGCCGAACTGGGGGAACTGGTCACCAAGCCCGAAGCCAACGTGATCAAGCTGCCCAACGTCAGCGCCTCCCAGCCCCAGCTGGACGCCGCCATCAAGGAGCTGCAAAGCCAGGGCTACAATCTGCCCCTCTACCCCGTCGATCCGCAAAACGACGCGGAGCGGGAGGCCAAGACCCGCTACGACAAGATCAAGGGCAGCGCCGTCAACCCAGTGCTGCGGGAGGGCAACTCCGACCGCCGCGCCCCCCTGGCGGTGAAGGAGTTCGCCAAGAAAAATCCCCACTCCATGGGCAAGTGGTCCCCGGACTCCAAGTCCCACGTCTCCACCATGAGCCGCGGCGACTTCTTCGCCAATGAGCAGTCCGCCGCCATCTCCGCCGCCAACGCCGGCGAAGGCCGCATCGAGTTTGTCGACGCCGCCGGGGCCGTCTCCGTGCTGAAGAAGCTTCCCTTCAAGGATGGCGAAGTGGTGGACGCCACCTTCATGAGCGTCAAGGCCCTGCGCGCCTTCTACAAGGAGCAAATCGCCGACGCCAAGGCCAAGGGGGTTCTCTTCTCGCTGCACCTCAAGGCCACCATGATGAAGGTCTCCGACCCGATCATGTTCGGCCACGCCGTCTCGATCTATTTCGAGGAGGTTTTCGCCAAGCACGGGGCCACCCTGGCCGCCGCCGGCGTCGATCCCAACAACGGCCTGGGCGATCTCTACGCCAAAATCGCCTCCCTGCCCGAGAAGGAGGCCATCGAGGCCGACATCAAGGCGTGCATGGAGAAGCAGGCGACCCTGTACATGGTTAACTCCGACCGGGGCATCACCAACCTGCACGTCCCCAGCGACGTCATCATCGACGCCTCCATGCCCGCCATGATCCGCGCCGGCGGCATCGGCTGGGGCCCCGACGGCAAGGCCTGCGACGCCAAGGCGGTGATTCCTGATCACTCCTACTCCGGGGTCTATGACGCGGTGATCCGCGACTGCATCCAAAACGGCGCCCTGGATCCCTCCAAGATGGGCACCGTGCCCAACGTCGGCCTGATGGCGCAAAAGGCCGAGGAGTACGGCTCCCATCCCACCACCTTCAAGGCCGCCGGCGACGGCGTGATCCGGGTCATCGACGGCTCCGGCGCGGTGCTGCATCAGCACACCGTGGAGGCGGGCGATATCTGGCGCCTGTGTTCGGTCAAGGACGCCCCCATTCAAGACTGGGTCAAGCTGGCCGTCACCCGCGCCCGCCTCTCCAACACCCCCGCCGTCTTCTGGCTGGACAAGAATCGTCCCCACGACGCCCAGCTCATCGCCAAGGTGGAGCGTTACCTCAAGAATCACGACACCACTGGCCTGGACCTCCAGATCATGTCCCCGCAGGACGCCTGCGCCCACTCCCTCAAGCGCATCCGCCAGGGGCTGGACACCATCTCCTGCACCGGCAACGTGCTGCGCGACTACCTCACCGACCTCTTCCCCATCCTGGAAGTGGGCACCAGCGCCAAGATGCTCTCCATCGTTCCCCTGATGAACGGCGGCGGCCTCTTCGAGACGGGTGCCGGCGGTTCCGCCCCCAAGCACGTGCAGCAGTTGCAGGAGGAGGGTTTCCTCCGTTGGGACTCCCTGGGCGAGTTCTGCGCCCTGGCCGCCTCCTTTGAACACCTGAGCGTCACCCGCAACAATCCCAAGGCGGCGGTGCTGGCCAAAACCCTGGATCTGGGCATCGGCAAGCTGCTGGACAACAACAAGGGTGCCGGACGCAAGCTCGGCGACCTGGACAACCGGGGCAGCCATTTCTACCTCGCCATGTACTGGGCCCAAGCCCTGGCGGAGCAGAATGACGACGCCGAACTCAAGGCCCACTTCGCCCCCATCGCCCAAAAACTGGCGGACAACGAGGCCTCGATCGTGGCCGAACTCGCCGCCGCCCAAGGCCAGCCCGCCGATACCGGCGGCTATTATCACGGCTCCGCGGCCAAGGTCGCCGCCGTCATGCGTCCCAGCCCGACGTTGAACGCCATCATCGGGTAAGGAAGAGGCTTTTTCCTCCTCCGTATCCACGGGCGTCCCGGCAACGGGACGCCCGTCTGGTTTCCAGGTCATTGCTGCATTGCCGCATTTGTATAGCAATTCCATTTGAAAGTTGCATATATCGTCAAGCGGCGCTTGGGTTATGCAACCAACTCCCCAACCACGAAAACGTCATTCCCGCGAAAGCGGGA
>JADGAP010000051.1 GCA_015231965.1 Magnetococcales bacterium
CCGCCCCCGCCGCTTCCGCCGTTCCCGGAATCGCCGCCTGGGCCGCCCTGTCCGCCGCCCCGCGATCCGGATCCGTCGCCCCCCCGGTTCCGGAAGGAACGACGATCCGCATGGAACCGCCGCCGCCCCTCGCCCGCCGGACGGGGGGCGCCGGGTTCTCCCGGACCGACCGCCGCCGGAGCCGCGCCTTCCGGAACGGGAGCGCCGCCCCCTTGGGGCCGTCCGCGAGACTCCCCGCCGCCGGGAGCGCCGCCCCGCCGTCCCCTGCCGACTTCCGGGGGGGATTCGCCGCCGCCGGCCTCGGGCGCGCCCCCGGGAGCGACTCCCGGAGTTCCGCCGGGACGCCCTTCCCGCCGGGGCGGATTCCGCCCCCCGCCGCCCTGCCGCCCTTGACCCGGACCCTGGCCTTGCAAACCTTGCTGACCCGATGGACCAAGCTGACCCGCCGGACCGGCTTGGCCCGGTTGACCCGCTGGACCGGCTTGACCCGGTTGACCGCGTCCCGGTTGCCCTTCCCCGCGTCCCCGTCCGCCGGAACGTCCGTCGCTCCGGGGTGGGGTCTCCTGACCCGAGGCCGCACCCCCCCCGCCCGAGGAGGGCCCGCCCGCCGCCGAACCGGAAGCGGCGACGTTGCCATTAGGTACACCGCCGCGTCGCCGTCCCTCCCCGACCGGACGCCGTCCACCGCCCTCCCGTTGGGTTGGAGACGGGGATTCCCCCGGAGCCGACGAGGAAGAAGGGACGCCTCCCGCCGCAGATGGAACGGAACGGGACTCGCTCCCGCCCCCCGGCGCGGCGGCGGGTCGTCGGCGACGATTGCGCCCCCGGGACTCCTCCCGCCCCTCCTCGGTCGAGGGAACGGCGGACGCGGCGGACGCGGCGAAAGGTGGCGCGGGCTCCTGCCGGGGACGGGGAGGCGGCGAGGACTCCTCCCGGGGGCGAGGCGGGGGGGGCGCGGCGAAGCTGGGGGCGTTGGACAACCCGCCGCCGTTGCGTCGATCATTCCCATTCCGTCCGGAAACCCGATACCGCCCCTCCTCCTCCTCCTCTTCCTCCACCTTGACCACCGGCGGGGCGGCGGGAGCGCCGCTGTCGGCGTAGCGCAGCTCGGACAAAATGAACCGGCCCCGGTCCATGTTTTCAAACTGCACGTCCACCACCCCCGAAAGCAGATGCACCCCCTTGACCGTCGCCACCAACCCATCGGGGGTCAACATGCGGGTGTTGTTCTTGGGAAAGGTTCCCCGCAACTCGACGTAAAAATCATTCTCGTAGGAGAGGCAGCACATCAAGCGACCGCATACGCCGGAAATGGCGTCGGGATTGAGGGACAACTCCTGATTCTTGGCCATCCGCACCGACACCGGACGAAACCGGGTGAGATAACTGGAGCAACAAAATTGCTGCCCGCACGGCCCCACCCCGCCCATCATGCGGGTTTCGTCCCGCACCCCGGTCTGGCGCATCTCCACCCGCATCTTCATGCGGCGGGAGAGATTTTGCACCAGTTCGCGAAAATCCACCCGATCCTCGGCGGTGTAGAACACCACCGCCTTCTGCCCATCGGGCTGACAACTCACCAAGGAGAGCTTCATGTTCAATTGATATTGGCGGATCAACTCCTTGCAAAGCTTCCGCCCCTGCTTTTCCTTCTCCCACAGCTCCTCCCGCTGGGCGCGCTCCGCTTCGGGAACACGCCGCGCCAGACGCTGGATTCTCCCCGGAAAGAGGGTGCGCTCCCCATCCTCGACCCCATGGTCCGAGACGAAGGCGATACACCCCTTGACCGTCTCGCCCCGAGCCTCCACCAGCACCGCATCCCCCGGAACCAGATCCGGCAGGTTGGAGACCACCCGGTAGATCATGCACGCCCCCTCCAGGCGCACCCCCACCATGCGATCCGCAACGGCGCGCTTGCGCTTTTCCCGAGGCGGGGTTTCGGAAGGAGGTTCGGCCTCGACCTCGGAAGCGGATAGGCCGGATACGGGCTCCGACTCGCCCTCTCCCTCCGGGGCGTTTTCCGGACGGAGCCACGCCCCGGGCCTGTGGCAGCATCCGCCGGAGCGGGCCACCGACAGCGACCACGCCGACTCCGCCGCCTCGAACTCATCCAACTCCCGGGGATCCTCCTCTTCGATCAACGAAGGGGGGCTCCACCCCGAGGCGGACTCGGTGGGTTCCAACTCCAGGGGCAGAAAATCCGGGGCCAGATCCAGCTCGTCCTCCGCCCCATCGTCCTCGCTCGCCGCCGACTCCCCTGCTTCCGCCTCGTCCTCCGGCGGTTCGGCGGCCTCGGCGGACGTCTCCAGCGCGCCCGGGGGGGAGAACGCGCCCAGACCCTTCGCCGCCTCTTCGGGGGAGGAGTGAACCGATTGGGGATCGACGGGATCCCGGGACTCGACGGATGGACTCATGCAAGAACCTCGAAGCCGGATCCAGCCCTGGGCTCATGACGCCTTCGGGGGGAAGTCGGCGAATGGTGAACGGTGGGGGGGAAAGGAAGGCGTTTTCAAACCCTCTGGATTGTAAATCCAAACCCGCCCGGATGACAGGAAGACGCGCCTCCCGCCCCGACATGACCCCTTAAAATCCCGCCCCTTGAAATCGGGCGATGCGAATGAACAGGGTTTCCAGGGTCAAGGCGCGATTGAGGTTGAAAACGGCGGATTTTTCCAACAAGGCCGCCGCCTCGGCGGTCAACGCCAGCCATCCGGCGGCATCGCCGCCTTGGGCAACGGCGGTTTTGCTCTGCTTGCGCAGCCACCCCTGCAAAAAAAGGGCGGCGGCGACATACCGCTCCTTCTCCGACCACAGGGCGGCCCCCTCGCACAGGACGGCCAGGGTTCCCCGGGGCAGACCGTCCACCAGACGGCGGAACTCCCCCAGCCAGTTCATGGCGTCGCCGCCGCAGATGGCCAACCCCTGGGCGGCGCTTCCCTCGGCCAACTCCAGGGCCTGCACCAGGGCCGATTCGTTCAGGCCGCCCATCTCCTCGTTCAACACCCGTCGCAACGCCGCGTCGGAAAGGGGGGCGAAACGAAACGACCGGCAGCGGGAGCGGATGGTGGGGAGCAAGCGTCCGGGACGGTTGGTGATCAAGATCAACAGGGAGCGGGGGGGAGGCTCTTCCAGGGTTTTGAGCAGGGCGTTGGCCGAGGCGTCGTTCATGCGGGAGGCGTCGTCCACCACCGCCATTTTCCATCCCCCCGCCACCGCTCCCGCCTCGTCCACCCCCTCTTCCAGGGCGGTAAGGGCGATGAAGCGGGTGATCTCCCGAATCTGCTCGATGCTGACCTGGGTCTTGCCCTCCTCCACCTCGGCCAGCACGAAGTCTGGATGGCTGCCCGCCGCCATGCGCCGACAGGGGGGACATTGACCGCAGGGATCGGGGGAGGCGGGCACCCGCGCCCGGCAATAGAGGGCCGCCGCCAAAGCCCGGGCCGCCGTCGCCTTGCCCACCCCGGAGGGTCCGTGAAACAGCAGGGCGTGGGGCATCCGCCCCCCTTCCCGCAACAAGCGGACCAACTCTCCCACCGACTCCACCTGACCGTGAATCCGGCTCAAGGGGCGAAGCGCCGCGCCGCTCATGGGGCCTCGACCATCGCCAGCAGGGGCGCCACCGCCGCCCGCGCCGCCGCCTCGACCGCCTCGGGGGATTGCAGGGCGTCGATCACCGCCATCCGTTGGGGCTCTTCCCGGGCCATGGTCAAAAATCCTTGCCGCACCCGCTGATGAAAGGCCAGCGTTTCCTCCTCGAAGCGGCACGGCCCGGTGCCGCGCCGGAGCGAACGGGCCAACCCCACCTCCGGCGGAACGTCCAACAGCAGGATCCGGTCCGGGACCAACCCTTGCAGCACCCACTCCTGAATCACCGCCAGCCGCTGGGGGGGAACGCCCCGTCCCCAGCCCTGATAGGCGGTGGTGCTGGCGGAAAAGCGATCACACAACACCCACGCCCCCCGGGCCAGGGCCGGTCGGATCACCCGAGCCAGATGTTCCGCCCGGGCGGCGGCCATCAGCAGCAGTTCGGTTTCGGCCTCCATGGGGGCGGCGGCGGGATCGGCCAGCACCCCCCGAATCCGCTCCGCCAGGGGGGTTCCCCCCGGTTCCCGGGTGGCGATGACGGCAATGCCTTGGGACTCCAGCCACGCCCGCAGTCGAGGCAGCAGGCTGCTCTTGCCCGCCCCCTCCCCCCCCTCCAGGGTGATGAATCGTCCCCGCTGCATCCTCCCCACCCCCGTGGCGGGAACGGGGGGCGCTCCGGGCGTGACGCCCGCCTCAGTAGCCCAGGACATCCCGAATGCCGTTTTTCGCCTTGGCCACCGCCGTGCGAAACTCCTGGTAGCCGCCGTTGTGGGCCGCGATCCAATCCTGGTTGATCACCAACACCGCCTTCACCGAAACGGTCTGATTCTTCGGCGCCGCCAGGGCCAGCAAATTGCCGTAAATCCCCTCGGGAAACCCCGTGGACTGAAAAGCCGAGTGACCAAAGGGATCCTTGATCCCCTTGAAGACGGGATCGTTGATGGGAATCAGTCGAAGGCGATCATCCTCGTCGGCCATTCTCATCTGCTGGGAGTTGATCCCTCCGACGTAGAGCAGACATTGGGCCTCGATGCCGGTTCCCACCATTTCCAACCCCTCGTTGAAGGGAACCTGTTTCACCTCCACCTTGGCATAGGCGGGAAAATGGATCCCCCACACCCGCCAGGTGAGATAGCTGCCGCTTCCCTCCGGCTCCATCGCCACGGCGAACTGGGAGGGATGGCGCTTCATGTCGGTGATCTCCTCCAACGCCGCCCCCTTGTGGCAGATCAGATGGGCGTATTCATCGTAAAGATGGTCCATCCGCTCCAGGGGGGCCATTTTGCCCTGGTTCGCTTTTTCAAAATAGCCCAGGGCGTCGGCCTGAACGATGGCGGCGTCGCAGCCGCCGTTGGCCATCTGCACCAAATTTTCGATGGACCCCTGGGTCTCCACCACCACCACGTCCAGCTTTCCGGTGATGCGCTTGATTTCGTTGCCCACGGGAAAATAGGTTCCCCCCTCCTGGCCGGTGCAGAGCCGAAGTTGCTCCATCTTGGACTTGGAGCCCGCCGGGGCCGCCTCGCCGCCGCCAACCGCCGTCGCGCAGACCACCGCCCCCAACGCCGCGACCCGCTTTCGCCATGGTTTCGTGATCATGGTTTCCCCTTTCTCCCGCGATACGTATCGTCGCCTCTCCCCATCGAATGCCGCCCCTTGTCTCTTGCCGACAGCCGTCCCCCCGTCGGCGCGCGCGGATTCCCCCTGCACTACTATCCCCGAAAATCTTCGCTTCTCGCACAGATTTTTCCAGAACATAATGAAGTATTTGGCAAAATGGGACTGCGGGTCCAGGGGGATCATCCCCCTGGCGGGTCCAGGGCAGAGCCCTGGGGGTTTGACTTTCGCTTTTGATTTTGATCTTTTGGCGCGCTTTTAAGTGAAGCCAAAGCGTTTTTTGCTTTGGCGTAGCGCGCCCAATCGTCGCCGCAGGCGACCCGATTTTTAAGGAACTATACCCATTTGGCTGCGGCTACGCCGCGCTGTGAATCATCCCAGTCCGCCATGGGCGGGGCGGAACTCGCCGCCTCACGGTCCCGGCGGGGTGAACGACCGCACCGGTGCCCCGGATCGTTGCTGAAATTGAGGGATTTCCAGGGGAACCGAGGGGGTGTTGTCGCTGGACTCCAGCCAATGTTCCCCGGCCGTCCACAGCAACAGCAGGCCCAGAATCGCCAATAAAACCATCCAGGCCGTGCGACCCAAGCCGATGCCGATGGGCGTTCCTTCCGGTTCCGCCGGGGAGGAGAAGGTGCGCACCGCCAATCGGACGCCCCAGACCGCCAGGTCGAGAATCAAAACGGTCACGATGACCACGATGGCCACGCGAATCATGGATCGTCTCCCGCCGCCCCGGTCAATGTGACCAGTTGATGCAGCACGGTGGCGCTGGCCCCCCAAATTTTCATCCCCCCGTGATAGTAACAGGGGCGAACGTAGGAATGCCCGTCGTGGATCAAGGTTTCCATCTCCAGTCGCTCGTCGCCTTCCCGGGGAGGGGCGGCGATGAATCGCCAGGGGAGGGTGAGGGTCGCCGCCACCTCGTCGGGGTCCGGGCGCAGCCGGGGCAGGATCTCCGGCGAGATCGACCCCACCCGGGGATGGATCAAAAATCCGCTGGAGACCGTCTCCAGCGGCGGCAGGTCGCCCCACCGCTCCACCGCTTCCGGAGGAATGGCCAACTCCTCCCACGCCTCCCGCAAGGCGGCCTGCCAGGGATCCTCCCCCGGCTCCACCCCGCCGCCGGGAAAAGCGATTTGCCCCCGATGCGCCGTCACCGTCTCCGAGCGGCGGATCATCAACAAGCGCCAACCGTCGGCAAAGGGGATGAAGGGGATCAACACCGCCGCCGCGCGCAACCCTTTTCCGGCCTGTCCGGGACGCCCGGAAAGCTCCACCGCTCCCCCCGCGCCGCCGCCGCCATCCGTTCGATGGGGCGGACCAACGGCTTGCAACGCCCGCATCACCCGCCGGGGAAGATTTTCTTCCAGGGACGTGACCGGATTCCGTCGGGGCTGCGCCGCCCGGGCTGGGAACATGGGGCTCCTTGGTGACTCGCGGGGGTGGGAGTCTGTTGTCATCCCTTTCCAAGGATGTCTGCTTAGTTTAGACCATGTGAGGACCATTCGTAACCGATAAACCGGTTTTCCAGGGGCTTTCCGCCGTGCGGGGGTTCCCCTCCCGTCCCCGGGTGCAACGTCCCGCTCTCCGACGCGGGTTCATGCCCCGCTCTTGTTCAGGACTTCGCCATGTTCACCATGCATCCCGTGATCACCACCCTGCCCGCCGGAGAACACCTGATTTGCGGCTGCGGCGAAAGCGGACGGGCTCCCCTGTGCGACCGACGGCGGGGCGAGCTCTGTCGCCTGGCCAAGCCCCTCACCCTGGAACGGGAAAAAACCGTTCCGCTGTGCGGCTGCGGCCAAAGCGGCAAGCCCCCCCTGTGCGACGGAACCCACGGCTACTCCCGGGAAAAAGAGGTCCATCCCCGGAAAAAAACACCCCCTTCCCGGGGAGGAAGGGGGTAATTTTTGCCGGAGGCGCTTCCCGGAATCCCCGTCGGGGACAAACGGAGGCCAGGAGCGCGATCAGGCGGACGATCAACGCATGGAACTGGCGGTGGCGACGATGGTGCGCTTGCCCACCGAGATGCGCTGTTCCTGGGCGTTGAATTTTTTCACGTTGATGGTGGCTTTCTGCTGGCCGTTCAGGCCGGTGCGGGCCATGTACTGGGCGGGATTGTCGGTGAAGACGATGGTCCCGTTGGGCAAGCGGAAGTGGTAGATGGTGCCCGCGGCCTTTTTGGCGTTGAGCTTGGGGGCGGTGCCCTTGGCGCTGGCGGCAGCCAACCCGACGGCGCTCAGGCCCTTGCCGTTCTTGGCGGCGTTGGCGGCATAGGAAGGGGTGGCGCGGAGCAGATCGGCCCGACCGTAAAAGCGCAACACCCGGGAAACATACTGCTTGGTCTCGGGATAAGGGGGAATGCCGCCATACTGCTGCACCGCCCCGGGACCGGCGTTGTAGGCGGCGATGGCCAGGGTCAGGGAGTCGAACTGATCCAGCATCTGCTTGAGATAGCGAGCCCCGCCGCGCAAATTCTGCTGGGGATGAAAGCGGTTGGAAACCCCCATGTCCCGGGCGGTGCCGGGCATCAATTGCATCAACCCCACCGCCCCCGCATGGGAGACGGCGTTGGGATCGAAGTCCGACTCGGCGGCCACCACGGCGCGGATCAGGCGGGGATCCAGACCGGTCTCCCGGGCGGCTTGATGGATCATGTCGTCCAGGTTGGAGGCGGGATTATTCCAGGCGTGGGCCGACGGCGCGGCCAGCAGCAGGGTCAGCCCGCAGCAGGAATACGCCGCCCATCTGGCGACCGCACGGCCCCTCGCCCCGCGACGTACTCCGCCGATGACTGAAAAAATCCTGTTCCAGATCATGGGTGCATTGATGCGTATCATGGATGAACGATTCCCCCAATCCCGCGTGTCGCAACCGAACGTGGACGTAACCGGGTAAATCAAAGCGCCACCGGCCTTGTCGCTCATCCGGCGCAAACAGGGTGAAGTTACCTGTTTCCGCCCCATTTGGCAATTCGTTTTTCATGGATGCGGGAAAACCGGTTAGCAGGAACCGTACCATGAATTCATCGTCCACCTGATAAGCCTTTTGCCGGATGGTTGGTCCGATCACCCCATGAATCCGCTCCCGCCGGGCACCCAACCCTTCCATGGTCTCCAGACAGGATTCCAAGACCCCGTCCAGCGCCCCCCGCCACCCGGCGTGGGCCGCCCCCACCACCCGCGCCTCGGGGTCGGCGAACAGCACCGGGCAACAGTCGGCGGTCAACACCCCCGCCACCACCCCCGGTCGGTCCGTCGCCACCGCGTCGGCCTCCGGCGGCAGGGGCCAGGGCTCCTCCCCCGCCACCGCCGTGAGGCGGCCATGCACCTGCCGGGGCAGGCGCAACGCCTCCGGGACCAGCCCCAGCGCCTCCGTCACCCGGGCGCGATTGGCCCTCACCCGTCGCGGATCATCCCCCACCGCCGCCCCCAGAATGAGAGAACGCCACCCCTCCGAACTTTCGCCCCCCCGCCGCGTGGTGAAAAAAAAGCGCACCCCCGGCAATTGGGGAAGGGTTTCGGAGTGAAGAAACAAGGTTCCCCCCTCCCCCTCATGGGACAAAGGGGGGGAATCGATGCGGTTCATGCTTGGCAATCCTCGAAAAATGGGCTAAAGTACGCGATTCCTCATGCCGCGCCATCCGGGAAGCCGGTCTCAACGACCCCCCCACGATGCGCCGCGCCGAACTCCTTGCCCCCGCATCCGGAAGGAAGCCGGAGGGGGCTCAACAGCCGTAAGGAGCCAACATGGCCTACTACGAACTGACCTACATCCTAAGACCCGACCTCAATCCGCAGCAAGTGGAACAGGTCAACTCCCGCGTCGCCGCCCTCATCGAGGCCGACAAGGGCGCCATCCTGCGCACCGAGCAGTGGGGTCGCCGCGATTTGGCCTATCCGGTCAAAAAGAGCGGTAAGGGCTTCTACGTCTTCCATGTGGTGGAAGGGGGCGGAGATATGGCCGCCAACACCAGCACCCGTCTGAACATCGACGAAGACGTCCTCAAGCACATGTGGGTCAATGTGGACAAGCCCACCCTCTCCCCCACCCCCATGATCTCCCCGGATCGTCCCGAGCGGGGCGAGGGGCGTCCCTTCCGCGGTCCCGTTGGTGAGGTTGGGGAAATCGGCGAGGGCGGCGAAATTGGCGACGGCGACCTCGAAGAGGGGTTGGAATAAATCGGCGCTCGCTCCACGCCCATTGCGCCCCTCGGCCCGATGGAAACCGACGCCCCCGCCCCCGATGACCCGCTCCGGAACGACGGCCCCGAGCCCCTCCTCCAGAACGAGCTCAATCGGGTGATCCTGGAAGGGATCCTGGACGAACCGCCGGCCCTGAAGTCCACCCCATCCGGAGGATGGATCGCCAAGCTGGTTCTCGTTCATCACTCCCGGCAAGGCGACCGGATTTGGGCCTTGCGCCTGCCGGTGACGGCAACGGGAAAACTGGCGGAGTTCTGCCGCACCCTGCCCTCCGGCCAACGACTGCGCGTCGTCGGGGCGTTGGACCAAAAGCGGTGGATGCGCGAAGGCCGAACTCGCTGGGGCGGCGTGGAGTTGACGGCGGAATCGGTGGAGCGGCTGGAGACGCTCGAACAGGCGCATGACGGCGCTCCATCGCTATAATTCATGAGCATTGAATCCTGGAGGATGTTCCATGGCTGATCCTATCGAAAGCGCCCCGGTTGGCGGCGAAGCGGTTGAAGAACCCCGTCGCGGCGGTTTTGCCCCCCGCTCCGGCGGACCCGGCGGCGGCGGCGGCGGACGGTTCCGCTCCGGCGGCGGCGGTCGGGGCGAAGAGGGCGGCGGCGGACCCCGTCGGGGCTTCTCCCGGCGGCGCAAGGTCTGCCTGTTCTGCGCCGACAAGACCGCGCAGATCGACTACAAAGACCCCAAGCTGTTGCAGCGCTTCATCACCGAGCGGGGCAAAATCGTCCCCAGCCGCATCACCGGAGTCTGCGCCCCCCATCAGCGCAACCTGGGAAAGGCGATCAAGCGGGCGCGCAACATCGCCCTGCTGCCCTTCCTGGTGAAGTGATCATCGCGTTGTTGCGCCCCGGGACGTGAAAGCCCTTGCGGAAAATCCCATCCTGGCCGGGCTGCTTTCCGCCTTGATGATGGCCTCGCCGCTCCTGGCTCCGGTGATCTTCATCCCGGTGCAAATGATGGCTCCCCTCCCCTTGCTGCTGATCGCCTTGCGGCGAGGGGAGCGGGCCGCCGCCCTGGCTGCCTTGCCGCTGGCGGTGGAAATGGCCCTCCTTTCCACCGGTTGGTTATTGGGAGGGTGGATTCTCCTCTTCTTCGGAGGATTTCCCGTCCTGGTGGGGTGGATGAACCGCCTCGGCTGGCGAACCCTCCACAGCGCCATCGCCGGGTTTTCCCTGGCGACGCTGTTGATGGCCCTGCTGATTCCCGTGCTTTACGCCTCGGGAATCGATCCGCAAGAGCAGGCGGCGTTGATGATGGAGACCGCCAAGCAGAAGTGGATCGAGGAGATGCGCCTGCAACCCGGCGCCGATGCCAAACTCCTGGCCACGATGGATGAATCGCTCCAACCCCTCATCCAGATGTTCGCCTTGTTGTACCCCTCGCTGCTCATGGGGGGGTGGTTTTTGCTCCAGATGGCCAATCTCTCCGCCGCCCGTTCCATTCTGCGGCTGGGATACGGCCCGCAAGCCTACCCCGAGGAAGGGCTGAACGCCTTTCGACCGCCGTTCCTCGTGGTCTGGTGCTGGATCGCCGCCGTCGGATGCTCCCTGTTCGCCCAGGGCGGCGTGCGTTATTGGGGGAGCAATCTGGCCCTGTTTCTCGCCATTCCCTTCTTTTTCCAAGGGTTGGCGGTGATCATGGCCTGGCTTGACCATCGGGGAGTCCTCCCTTTTTGGCGGGTTTTTCTCTTCATCCTGATGGTGCTGGTGCAACAACTGATCCTGGGAGTCATCCTCCTGGGGCTCTTCGACACATGGTTCGACTTTCGGGCACGTTTTACGCGCAACGCGGGGGATCAGACCCCCGGCGGGAGGTAATGGCGATGGAATTGATCCTGCTGGAAAAAATCGAAAAATTGGGCGCCCTCGGCGAGTTGGTCAAGGTCAAGGACGGCTACGGCCGCAACTTCCTGGTCCCCGAAGGCAAGGCCCTGCCCGCCACCAAGTCCAACTTGGCCCGGTTTGAAAAAGAGCGGGCCGAACTGGAAAAGCGTCAGGCCGACATCCGCACCGGCGCGGAAGCGCTGGCCCTCCGCCTGAGCGAGATCCAAGTGGTGCTGGACCGCCCAGCCGGATCCTCGGAAAAGCTCTTCGGCTCGGTAACCAACAACGACATCGCCGACTTTCTCAAGGAGAAGGGGGTGGAGATCCCCCGCAAGGCCATCGAGGTTCCCCGACCCATACGCACCCTGGGCGACCACCCGGTGCGGGTCAAACTCCACCCCGACGTCTCTCCCGAGATCATCGTTCGGGTGGAACGTAGCGTAAAGGCCTGATTCCATCCCAATCAAGGTGTTGTGGGGGAATCACGCCGATTCTCGGCGATGTTGCAGAATTCAATGGGGACGACTTGCGCCCGCCGCGGGTCGTCCCCATATTGTTTAATGCAGACCGTCGTCTCCGCGGGAAAAAGCCCCGGAGAAGATAAGGTCCCGTTCATGCGCCACGGCGCCAGGAGGAAACCATGCCTGTTTACGACTATAAATGCGATGGGTGCGGTCATCGCTTCGAGGAGATCCACGCCATGGACGCCACGCCCATCTCGGTTTGCCCCGCCTGCGGTGCCTCCAAGGCCCGCAAGTTGCTGACCACTGGCGGTCTGATCGGTGCCCATTCCGGCAAATCCTCCAGCCCTCCGCCCATGCCCTCCTGCTCCGGCGGCGGTTGCGGCGGGGGGATGTGCGGTTTGGGGTGAATCCACTCCTCCCCCAAGGGAGTGGATCGATTCCACCCTTCCCTCCCTTGGGGGAACTTTCCCCTCCCAGGTAAGCGGCGATGCGTAAAACGCTGGAGTACAAAATCCGCTTGCGGCGGTATTTCCTCACCGGAGTTCTCGTCACCGCCCCGGTGGCGTTGACCATCTATATCCTGGATCTGATTGTCAAACTCGCGGATAGCATTTTGCAGCTCCTGCCTCCCGAGTACCATCCCGACCATTTACTCCCCTTCAAAATTCCCGGGCTGGGGCTGGTATTGACCCTGGTGCTGGTGCTGATCAGCGGTTTTTTGGTCAGCAATATGGTCGGCAACCAACTGCTGCAATGGTGGGAGAGCCTGCTGGGCCGGATTCCCCTGGTACGGGGCATCTATAATGGCAGCAAGCAGTTGATGGAAACCCTGTTTTCCAGCTCCTCCAAGAGCTTCCGCAAGGTCGTGCTGATTGAATACCCCCGTCGCGGTTCCTGGACCTTGGGCTTCGTCACCGGCTCCGGGGTGGAAGAGGTGGAGGAAAAATTGGACGTGGGAAAGGTACTCAACGTCTTCGTCCCCACCACCCCCAACCCGACCAGCGGCTACCTGCTACTGTTGCCGGAAAACGACGCCATCCCCCTGGAGATGACCGTGGAGGAAGGACTCAAACTGGTCATCTCCGGCGGCATCATGATCCCCCCGCCCCGCTCCAAGTCCCCTCCGGAAGCCTTGGAAGCTCCTCCCATGGAACAACCTTCGCTTCAACTTCCTCAATCCGATTGACATGCCCTTACCGAACGTATAGCGTGGACGCATGAGAGGGATTGAGCCATGATCACCATCACCTTTGACACCTTGCGCTACGCCAACATGCTGAAAGAGGCTGGCATCTCTGACAAGCAGGCGGAGGCCATGGTCAATGTCCAAAAGCAGATTTTAAACGAGGTTTTGGATACATCCCTGGCCACCAAGGCGGATGTGGCCATTGGCAAAAAAGAGTTGTCGTCGGAAATTGAGGCCGTTCGGCGCGACATGAAAGAGATGGAAATCCGCCTCGTCAAGTGGATGATCGCCATGGTGGCGGGACAGGGAACCCTGGTGGTCCTGGCGATCAAACTGATGGGTCGCTGAATCGTCCTCCCATCTTCCGCCCTCGCACGCCTCGGGGCGGGTTTCGCGGCGGCGTCATGATTCTTTTTATCATCAACAGAAGATCAGTTCAATCTCAATTGGTTACGGCTCCGTCTGGATGCATTGCGTGAATATAGCCACACCCCTCGCAGCCCTCCCCTCACCCTCCGTAGCCCTCGGGAATGCGCACCCGCACCGGCGGACGACGACCTGGCGGCAGACGTCGCATGGCCAGCCAAAAATAGCGCAAGTATCCGATGACCCACGGAACCAGGCGAAAGGTGGAGCGCCCGCCGAAGAGCCGATCGATGGAGATGATGGGAACCTCGCCCAGGGGAAATCCCTGCAAATGGGCGGCGATGGACATTTCGAAGGCCACCGCCCAGCCGACGGATTGGGCGTCGTGGGTGAGGCGGGGGAAATCCTCCCGGAGAAACATTTTGATGCCGGTGGTGGCGTCGGTGAGGGCGATGCTGGAGACCCCCCGCAACAACCGGTTGGCCATCGCCGAAAGAAAATGGCCGATCCACGATCCCCCCAGCCGCCGCCCGCCATGGGCGTATCGGGTGCAACTGACGAATCGGCACCCCTCGTCCATCAAGGCCATCATCACCTCGATGGCCACCACTGGCCCCACCTCGTCGGCGGCGAAGACCAGGATGCGCTCGCCCCGGGCCGCCGCCACCCCCGCCCGCAGGGCGTTGGCCACCCCCGGTCCCAGCGTGTTCAGCACCCCCCGCACCCGACCCTCCCCCGCCGCCGCAAAGGACTCCACCACGGGGATCCCCAAATCGTCCGCCCGGTCGAAAATGACCACCACCTCCGCCTCCTCCGGGGTCAACATCGCCTGGAGAATGCGCAGCATCACCTTGAGGTTGAGGGTTTCATCCCGCACCGGCAACAGGATGGAGAGGCGCATGGAACTCATGGGGTCTCCCGGTTCGTCCCGCCCGCGGCGGGGCGTTGCATGGTTCGCAACATTTGCTGGCCCAACTTGCTGGCGGGATACATTTGGAGCAACGTCCGAAAGGTGATGTCGGCTTCCGGCAGACGATGGAGCTGGATCAACGTCTGAAGGCGGATTTCCAGCAACACTTCGCTGGCCCGTCGCTCCAGTCCGGCGGTGGCCGTCTCCAGGGCCTCGTTGGGACGTTTTCCATTGTAGTGCATAATGGTCAAGGTTTCGTACACCGGCAAGTGATTGGGGAACAAAAGTCGCGCCCGCTCCAACAGGCGCACCGCGTCGTCGGGCCGGTGGTGATGGTGCAGCATCAGGGCGTGGTTGAGGTAATCCGGGGCGCGAAGGGGAAATCCTTCCGCGTTGGGGAAGCATTGGCCGTCGACGCAGTAGGGCGGTGCGCGGGTGGCGAAAAGCGGGACGGCCCCCACCGCAATCCCCAAGGCCATGACAACGACGCCCCAGCGGCGCTCCCGCCAGCGGGTCGCGAACCAGACCACGCCGCCCCCGGCGAAAATCGCCAAGCCATCGTGAAACGGCAGGCGATACCGTCCCGAAACGGTGACGGCGAGGATCGACAGGGCGAACAGCCCGAGAAACAGATGAAGGGGAAGCAACTCCCGCCAGCTTCGCGCCGTGACCGCCAGCCCCATCGCCCCCAGGACGAAGAGAACCAGGGGAGGAATGGAGATCCAGGAAAATCCGGGAATTTCCCGCAACATCATGTGGTAGTTGTAATTGTCGGGAACGTCCCAGGCGTTGAAAAACATCTGCGTCTTGCGCCACAGCACGGCCCCCCATTGACCCGGACGCCGCTCATGGGCTTTCCACAATTCGCCCCACCATTGCCCCCGCTCCTGAATGCGCGCCTGAATCTGGGGAAAATCGCTTCGCGGCTCGTTGAATCCGTAAGATAAGGGTTCGTTGCCCACATAGAAGGCCAACGGTCCGTTGGTGGTCAGGGTCCAATCCTGGTAGAGCAGTCCGTTGCGGGCCAGGGGGGGAGCCAGAATCAACACGCCGCCCAAGGCCGCCGCCATCACCAACAACGTTCCTCGCCGACCCTGACGTCGCCACAGCCACGCCGCGACCAGCGCCCCCAGCCCCAGGGCAGGCAGCAGATTGCTGGCCCGACCCAAGGCGGGCAGGGCCAGCAGCGCCCCCAGCCCCATCATCCGCCCCCACCCCACCGCCGTCCCCCGGGCCAGATCCTCCCGCAGGCGCATCACCCCCCACACCCCGGCCAGCAGCAGCGGGGCCAGCAGGGGATCATTGAGCAACATGCTCTCGGCGGCCATCTGGCTGCCGTTGAGCCCCGCCAGCACTCCGGCGACGAATCCGGCGACGGGGCCGAAGAGACGACGGGCGATCCCCGCCGCCAAGAGAGCGTTCGCCACCCCCGCCGCCGCGTTGAGAACCAATCCCGTGGCGATGGCGGGGGTTCCCGTCAGGGCCAGCACCGCTCCCAGCAGATAGGGATAGAGCGGGGCCAGATAAAACGGCCCGATGGAGCGGCTCAACCCATCCCCCCCGGCGATGGCCTCGGCCCATTTTTGATAGTCCGCCGCGTCGACGCCTTGTTGGGGAAGGGTGAAATAGGGCAGCGTTTGCAATAGTTCCGGCAGAAAGTACAGTCGCGCCAGCAGCGCCAGCAAGGCCACCGCCGCCAGGGCGGGCCAGCCCGCGATCCATCCCCCCCCGTGGCTTGGAGCAGGAACGGCGGACGCCCCATCGCCTGTCGGGAATGTGGCGCTGGCGTTGGAGGGGGAAGGGGTCATGACGGTTCCGCTCTGTTCCATGGAAACCCTCCGCGCTTGCCGCCCACCGTCATAAACGTCCCGCCGGATCGCCCCTGGCAGGCTCTTGCCGCAACAGATCCCTCAACTGTCGCCCGAACGGATGGTCCGGATCGTGATGCAGCAGTTGATTCAACACGGGATCGATCTCCTCGAACCGCCCCAGGGGGATGAGGGCGCGCAATCGCAGTTCCCACAAATGAACCGACGGCCCCGCCCCTCTCAGCCCGGCGGCGGCGGCGGCCTCCGCCTCGGCGTGACGCCCTTGTTGCAACAGCAGATGGGCCAACCGCTCATGAACCTGGGCATCCCCGGGAAAAAGGCCCACCGCCTCGCGAAAGAGCCCCTCGGCCTCGGCGAAACGGCCCCGGTTCATCAAGGCGACGCCGTGAATCTGGTACTCCATGGAGCGCAGGGGGAACCCGGCCAGCTCCTGGGTGCAGCGATTTTCCAGACATAGCTGGGGATAGCGCGGGGTGAAAAGCAACGCCAACCCCACCGCCAAGACCGCCGCCCCGGCGAACCCGCGCCAGCGGTTGGGGGGGGAAAGCCTCCACAGGGTCGTCGCCCCTCCCCCGGCGAGAATCGCCAGCCAGTCGTGAAACGGCAGACGATACCGCCCCGACACGGTGACGGCGATGATCGACAAGGCGAACAATCCGGCGAAAAGATGCAGCGGCAGCAACGCCCGCCAGCGCCGCCAAGTCAAGGCTGCGCCGGTGAACCCCAGACAGAGCAGGATCCACGGATCCACCGTCAACCAGCGCAGCGCCGTGAGATGGCGGCGCAAAAAATGATAGTCGTAGTTGTCGGGAATGTCCCAGGCGTTGAAGAAAAGTTGGGTCTTGCGCCACAGCACGTCCCCCCAGCGTCCGGGATGTCGTTGATGGGCTGCGGCCAGTTCGTCCCACCATTGGGCGCGTTGCGTCACCCGCGCCTGCAATTGGGCGAAGTCGTGATGGGGTTTGTTGATGCCGAAGGCGGCGGGTTCGTTGCCCACGTAAAAGGCCAGGGGACCGTTGGTGGTCAACACCCACGCTCCGTAAAGCGCCCCATTGCGCGCCACGGGAAGCGACAGAATCAACGCCCCGCCCAGGGCGGCGGCGAGGATCAGGGGCAGGCCCCGTTTTTCCCAACGTCGCCACGAAACGGCGGCGAACCAGAGCCCCAGCCCGACGGCGGGCAGGAGATTGCTCGCCCGTCCCAGCGTCGGCAGGGCCAGCAGCATGCCCAGCCCCAGCGCCGACCGCCAGGAGACGGATTCGCCCCGCGCCAACCGATCCCCCAATGCCAGGACGCGCCACACCCCGGCCAACAGCAGCGGGGCCAGCAGGGGATCGTTGAGCAGCATCCCCTCGGCGGCGATCTGGCTGCCGTTGAGTCCGGCGAGCAACCCAGCGATCCAGGCGGCGGAGACGCCGAAGCAGCGTCGGGCGATCCGCGCCGCCAGCGCCGCGTTGCACGCCCCCGCCAAGGCGTTGAGGGTCAATCCGGCGAGGACCGGCGGTGCCCCGGTGACGGCCAGCAACAGCCCCAGAAGGTAAGGATAGAGGGGGGCCAGATAAAACGGTCCGAGAAAACGGCTTAGCCAATCGCCGGCGGCGATGGCCTCGGCCCATTTTTGGTAGTCGTAAGCGTCGTTGCCGGGGTCGGGAGCGGCGAAGTAGGGAAAGGCGTGGAGCAGTTCGGGCAGGTAAAGCGCCCGCACCGCCAGGGCGACCAGAACCACCCCCAGCAGCGGCGACCAGGGGCGGCGCCAGAACGGCCCCCCCCCCGCCTCGCCCGCCTCCTCGATGGATGGCGTCACGGCCCCGTCGGGGGGAAAAATCCCCACAGATCGAACACCGGCTTGCCCGAGGTCGAGAGCCCCCGGTAGGCGGTGTGGGGGACGCACAACACCAACACATCGCTGCGCCGGATCACCTCCTCCAGCGGCAAGAGCGAAGGGTCCACCGTGACGTGGGGATCCGTCGCCAACACGTCCTTGGCGTGGAGCTTCAACATTTTGCGCAGCTTGTAGCTCAGGGAGGAGCGAATGTCGTCCACGTCGGCCTTGAAGGCCATGCCCAGCAGGCCCACGGTCATGCGGGAGAGATCGTGTTGCTGGCGGAGGCGCTCGATGACGTAGAGGGGCAGCCCCTCGTTGACCTGCATGGCGCTCTGCCCCAGGCTGAACTGATTGCTGGCGAAGGAGGCCAGTTGCATGGCGTCCTTGAACAGGCAGGGGCCGGCGGCGAATCCCGCCCGGGGAAAGGTGCGCATGCGATCATAATTGTGGGTGACGGCGGCGTGAATTTTGTAGAAGTCCACCCCCGCCTGCTGGGCGATCATGTAAAACTGGTTGGCGGCGGCGAACTCGATGTAACGATAGGCGTTGGCGAACAGCTTGGCGAACTCCGCCTCCATCGGCGAGACGCGGACGATCTCTGGGGCGATGCGGGCGAAGAGCCGGGCCGCCGCCTCTTCCGCCTCGGGGGTGGCGCCGCTGACGATCTGCGGCATGGAGTGCAGCTCCTTGATGGCATGCCCCTGCACCACCCGTTCGGGACAAAAGGCCACCGGCAACCGCCGATTCCGCTCCCGCAGGGTGCGATCCAGCCACTCGGTGGTTCCGGGAAAGACGGTGGAGCGCAGGATCAACAGTTGGTCATCGGCGAGGTGGGGCAGCAAACCGTCGATGCCTTGTTCAATGGCCTTGTGTACTGGATTGAGAAATTCATCCACCGGGGTGCCGATGGTGATGATCACCGGTCCATGGCCGGAGATGGCGGCGGGGTCGCTGGCGAAAGCCAGGCGATCCTCCCGCAGCGCCTGTTCCAGATAGGGCTCGGCGCCGTACTCGATGGCGGGGAGGCGACCGGCGCGGATGCTCTCCAGGGCCGCGGCGTTGAGGTCGAGAATCAGCACCCGCAGGCCGGTGGCGGCGAAGGCCAGGGAGAGGGGCAGACCGACATGGCCCGCCCCCCCCACCACCGTCAGATCCACCGGGGGAAGGGCGACGTCGCTCATGACAACGACTCCTGGGAGGGGGGCAACAATCCCCGGGCCACGGCCAGGGAGACCGCCGCCACGTGGATGGCGTGGTCGAACCCGTCCTTGATCCCGAATTGTTTCTGGTAAAACTCCTCCCAGGGGACGAGCAGGGTTTCGATGGGCGGTTCGTCGACGGGCCGGGCCGGGGGGTGGGGATCCGGCTCCACCAGGGCGAAAAAGCACCAGACGCGGTTGCTCAAGCGCCCGGTGTCGGTGTGCAGCGAGCCCAGCGCCTCCACCAGCAGGGGACGATACCCGGTCTCCTCCCGCAGCTCCCGCACCGCCGCCTCCACCGGCTGCTCTCCCCGATCGGGGATGCCGCTGGGCAGTTCCAGGGTCACCCGTTCCGCCGCCGGGCGATACTGCCGCACCAGGAGCATTTTGCCCTCCTGCGTCACCGCCACCATGGCGGCGTAATCGGGCAGATCCAGGGCGTAGTAGGGCTCCGGGGAGACGAACCCCTCCACGTCCCGGGCGATCAACCGGAACCATGGGGTTTCATACACCGTGCGCCGTTCCCGAATCGAGGGCATGAGAGGGTTCCATGTTGCAGTGCAAGTTGCGGTAGGGGAGGAATTTCTCTAGTCTTGCAGTCTTGCCGACCTGGGCCCGGGTGTCAACGGGAGGGAAAAGCCGGAGGGGCGATTCGTCGCCATTCATCCCCATTCGAGGTTGCAAGGAGAAACCCCATGGCGGGTCGCCGTTTTTTGGTGACGGGCGGTTCGGGATTTCTCGGCTCGGCCCTGGTCAAAGGGCTGCTGACCGCCGGTTGCGCGGTGCGGGTGTTGGACGACAACTCCCGGGGCCGACCGCGTCGCCTGACCGAGGTGATGCGCGACGTGGAGTTTCGTCACGGCGACGTGCGGGATGCGGCGGCGGTGGATCAGGCGGTGCAAGGGGTGGACGGCGTGTGCCATCTGGCCTACGTCAACGGCACGGAATTTTTTTACACCATGCCCGACGTGGTGCTGGAGGTGGCGGTCAAGGGGATGGTCCACGTGATGGACGCCTGCCGCCGCCATGGGGTGGAGGAGCTTTACTACGCCTCCAGCTCGGAGGTCTATCAAACCCCGCCCCTGGTTCCCACCGATGAATCGGCCCCCCTGTCGGTTCCCGATCCCCGCAATCCGCGCTACTCTTACGGCGGCGGCAAAATCCTGGGGGAGCTGATGGCCCTCCATTACGGCAGGAGTTACCTGCGCCGGACGGTGATTTTCCGGCCCCACAACGTCTATGGTCCGGACATGGGGTGGGAACACGTACTGCCCCAGTTCATCACCCGGCTGTGGGATTTGCGGGAGATGAACGTCCACCCCCTGCCCTTCCCCATCCAGGGAACCGGTCAGGAGACCCGGGCCTTCGTCCACGTGGACGATTTCATCCAGGGTTTGCTGTTGTTGATCGAGCGGGGGGAGCATCAGGGGATCTACCATATCGGCCATGATCGCGAAATCGCCATCGCCGATCTGGCCCGCTTGACCGCCCAATGTTTCGGGCGGGAGATCGACCTGATCCCCGGTCCCGCCGCCCCGGGGGGAACCCTCCGCCGCTGTCCCGATATCTCCCGGCTGCGGGCCTTGGGCTACCAGCCCCGGCGCTCCCTGGAGGAGGCCCTGCCGGAGATGGTGCGCTGGTACGCGGAAAATATCCATTTGGCCCCCGGGCGGGGGGGTTGACGCTATCTCTCGTTGTGGAACGGGTCGGGCCGACTGGAAAACCCGCCCCCTCGGATCAAGGAACCTCCTCATGACCCAATCCCTCAAGGCCGTGGCCGGAACCGGCGGCAGCGTCATCGTCACCCGTTGCCAGGTGTGCGGTTCGCGCAAGCTGCAACCCTCCCTGTTCGTCGGCTACCTGCCGCCGGTCAACCAGATGCGCCCCATCGGTCAGCAACCCCACGAGCAGCCCGCCTATCCCGCCGGACTGCTCCACTGCCCCCGCTGTCAGTTGGTGCAATTGGGGTTGATCGTCGACTCCCGCATTCTCTTTCCCCCGGACTACCCCTACACCAGCGGCACGACCCGGGTGCTGCACGAAAATTTCCAGGAGTTGCAGCAGGAGTGCGCCGAGCTGTGGCAGTTGAAGCCCAAGGATCTGGTGGTGGACATCGGCTCCAACGACGGCACCCTGCTCTCCAAGTTTCAGGCGGCGGGCCACCCGGTGTTGGGCATCGAGCCCACCGACGCGGGCAAGTTGGCCCGGGAGCGGGGCATTCCCACCCTGGCGGCCTATTTCACCGTCAAGGCGGCGGAGTCGGCCCGCAAGATGCGGGGTCGTGCGAAAGTGATCACCGCCGCCAACTGCTTCGCCCACATCGAAAAAATTCACGACGTGGTCAAGGGGGCGCTGAAGCTGCTGGACAAGGACGGCCTGTTCATCACCGAATCCCACTATCTGATGCCGCTGCTGGATACGGTGCAGTACGACACCATCTACCATGAACACCTGCGCTATTATTCTCTCACCAGCCTAAGCTATCTGTTGGAGTTGCACGATCTGGAGGTGGTCCACGCCAAGGAGATTCCCTCCCACGGCGGCTCGATTCGGGTCTGCGCCGCCCGCAAGGGGATGCGTCCGATCCAACCCTCGGTGCGGCAAATGCTCGACGCCGAGGCCGCCCGGGGGCCGATGACGGAACAATTGGCGACCTTCAAGCAGCGGACCGTCCGCTCCAAGCTGCAACTGCACGCTTTGTTGGCGGGGATCAAGGCGGCGGGGCATCGGGTGGCGGGAGTGGGGGCGCCCTCCCGGGCCAGCACCCTGGTCAACTACACCGGACTGGACGACGGCATTCTGGAATACGTCCTGGAAGTGAAGGGCTCCCGCAAGATCGGGCGCTATCTGCCGGGAACCCTGGTTCCGGTGATCGAGGAGTCCCGCCTGTTCGAGGATCAGCCGGAGTACGCCCTGCTCTTCTCCTGGCACATCGCCGCCGAGTTGATGCCCAAGCTGCGGCAAAAGGGATACCAGGGAAAGTTCATCCTCCCCCTCCCCGAGCCTCGCATCGTCGAATAAACGCTACACCCGGCGCAGGGTGGGAGCCTTCGGATTAAAATTGCACCGATCATCAAGCGGCGGCTGGGTTATGCAACCAACCCCCCAACCACGAAAACGTCATTCCCGCGAAAGCGGGAATCCAGGGGGCGGGGGAGGGAAATGCAGTGATCGTTACGAGGAACCAAGCCCCATTTTCGTTTGTTTGAAGGGAGCCATTCACC
>JADGAP010000052.1 GCA_015231965.1 Magnetococcales bacterium
GAGGGGTGGGGGACGGACCGGGGATAGAACCGGTCGGCGTAGGAGAGGGCTTCCAGGATGACTTCCCGCACTTTTTGCCGTTGCAGCGGGCGGCTCAGGTAGAAAACGCCGGACAGGGCGGCGTCCTCTGGAGGCGGGACGGTGGATTGATGAAAGAGGATGACGGGCAGTCCGGTGAGACACAACCGCTCCCGCATGCGCACCACTTCGCCCACATCGGCGGCGGCGCGATGGAAGTCGAGGAAAAAGAGACGATGGCGCTCCTCGGGGGGGCGCTGGGCCAGGATCTCCCAGGCGCCGCGGCAGTCGGTGGTCTCTTCTACCGTCAGATTGAGGGAACCCAGCAGCTTGGTCAGGATCAAGCGGTTGACCTGATTATCCCCCGCCGTCAACACCTTCAGCGAACGCAGCAGGGCGTCGCCCTCCACCGCCTCGCCCACGGCCAGGGTGGTTTTGAAGGGGATGTCGATAAAAAAGGTGCTGCCCTGTTGCAGGGCGCTTTCGGCGTGGATGCGCCCGCCCATCAGATTGATCAACCGCTTGGCGATGGCCAGCCCCATGCCGACGCCGCCGTACATCCGGGTGGAGGAGCTGTCGCCCTGGATGAAGGGGTCGAAGATGGCCTCCAGCTTCTCCTCGGGAATGCCGATGCCGGTATCGGCGATGGCGATGCGCACCGCGCCGGGGTCATCGGGATCGTCGTGGATGCCGACGGTCATGGTGATGCGCCCCTGGTGGGTGAATTTGACCGCGTTGCGCAAGACGTTGAGCAGCACCTGACGCATTCGCACCGGATCGCCCAACACCCAGGAGGGGGTCTCCGGGTGGGTGTGGCAGGAGAGAATCAGCCCCCGCTCCTGGGCCTGGCGGGAGACCGCCTCCACCGCCTTGCGGCACAGCACCGGCAGGTTGAAGGAGGTCTCTTCCAGAATGAACTGTTTGCTGTCCACTCGGGAGAGGTCCAGCAGATCGTTGATCAGCAGCGAAAGATTGTCGGCGGCGTCCAGCACGTTGCGCAAATTTTGCCCCTGAATCGGGTTGAGGGGACCGAACTCCCCCTCCAGCACCAGATGGGTGACGCCGGTGATGGCGTTGAGGGGGGTGCGCAGTTCGTGGGTGATGTTGGCTAGAAAGTCGCTTTTCATCTGGTTGGCGGCCTCGGCGGCCTCCTTGGCCCGGCGCATCGCCTTTTCCACGTTGATGGGGAGGGTAATGTCCTCCTTGATCGCCAAATAGTGGGTCACCCGGTCGTCGGGGGTGCGAATGCTGGAGATGGTGCAGTTTTCCCAGTAGGTTTCACCGGATTTGCGGCGGTTGAGCAGGCGACCTTTCCAGGTGGAGCCGGTGGTGATGGCTTCCCACATCTCCCGGTAGGTCTCGGCGGGGGTCTCCCCGGATCGGAGAATGCTGGGATTGCGTCCGATCACCTCGTTGATTTCATAGCCCGTGAGCCGGGTGAACTGGGGGTTGACGTATTGGATCTGGCCGTTGAGATCGGTGATCATCACCGCCGCCGGGCTCTGTTCCACCGCCTGGGACAGCTTGCGAATCTCCCCTTCCGCCCGCTCCCGCTCGGTCAGCTCCTCCCGCAGGTCGTCCCGGGTGCGGATGATCTCCCGGGTAAAGTGTTCAAACTGCTCTCGCAGGATCTGCAACTCATCCCGGGGGCCTACTTGCTGGGGGCGGAACCCCAGGCTGATCTGGGCGAATTCGACGATGCTGCGGGTGACTTGCTCGATGTTGCGGGTGATCCAGATGATGATCACCAGGCAGGCGACGATGAGGGTGAGGGCGGTGATGGCCCGCTGCTGCCGTTCGGAGAGCAGGATGGATTGGTTGAGGCTGTCGAACTCCTCGGTGGAGATGAGGGTCACCAGTTGCAGCAGCAGGTCGGAGGAGCCGTAATCAAAAAAGGATTGACCCGCCACGAGAAAACGTTTTTTCAGATCGGAGAGGTAGATGCCCGGGGGGGCCAGTTGAGGTTCGTTGCTGGCCAGCACCCGGGGAGGGGTTCCTTCCAACAGGGCGGCGATATCCCCCGGTTGGCGAATCGGCCCCAGGGCGGCGGCGAGAAAGCCTTCGTCCAGGGGGGTGGCCAGCATCAGGGTGGCCCGGGGGCGGTTTTCCGCGTCGAGAATGGTCTCCGAGGCGAGGAGGAAAGGGTTGCCGTCCAGCAGGGTGAGAAAGGTTTGATTGTGGCTCAACTGTTGGAGCAGTCGGGCGGGCTTGAGCAGCGAGGGGGGAGGCGGCTCCGGCGGAGCCTGGTAGATCTCCCGCACCGCGCCGTGGGCGTCCAACAGCAGCAGGTAGCGGATGGGGGTGAGGATGCGCAATACCGGCGGCCGGGGCAACCACTCCGGGGTTTTGTGGTGGAAGATGATTTCGGTGTAGGCCCCGCCGGCCCCGGTTTCCAGATGGTCCAGGTAGTCCAGCAAATTTTTCTGCGAGGCCAACAGCCGCACCACTTGGTGGTGATTTTGAATGTAGCGGTCGAAGATCACCCGGTTTTCCATGGCCTTTTCGCCCACCAGGGCGGCCAGCCGGGATTGAAACAGGGCCTTCAGGTGGCCGGTTTGCCACAGATCCAGCAGGCTCCAGGTCATCGCCCCGACCACCACCGTGACAAGGAAGGCCTTCACCGTCAGGGGGAGACGATGCAGCATGCCGAGCAAGGGGAAGCCGCGAACGTGCGCCATGGGGGGCCGAGGACGTGAGGCGTCCGGAGACGCGGTGGACAAGGGGTGAAAACAGGCCCATGGCCCGGGCATGGAGCCTTCCCGCCACGGGGTGACCCATGGGCCGTCGGAACGACGCCCATGTTTCGATGGAATGGTTTCGTCCGCAACGCCTGGGCGACGGCTCGAAAGAGCGCGGGAGAGAGGAGGGCGTTGCTGGGGCGTCGGACGCATCCCACCGCTCCATTTAGCCACATTCTCCCGGGAAAATCATCTCTCGAACTGGAAAGACTCCATTTTTCTCGAATGGAGGCGGGGCTGGATAGACTGTCCCCGGGGGGATCGCCCCTCGGGGCGTTCGCCCCCCGGGGGGCGTGGAGTCGGCACCGCCGGGGGGCGAAAGAGGAGGAACGAGAGGGGGTTAGTTCACGTCCAGCAGCATGCGGGGATTTTTCGCCCCTTGTTTGCCGGAGGGGTTGGTGAACTGATCGTTGAGATTTTGCACGAACATGTCGGTTTCCTTGAGAATGCCCAGGATTCTCCGCTTGCTCCGGGCGTTCCAACCCACCGGTTCTTGATAAAAGATGCTGCGCCAGGGGCGAGTGTTGGCGCGGAAACCGTTTTGCATGCTTTCCCGCTTGTCGGCGGTCATGCCTTGGCACTCCTTGGTCAACTGCCGCATCACCAACTTGGCGGCGATGCCCCGGGCCTGGTAGTGCAGCAGTCCGCCCACCGTCAGCGCCAGGGCGGCGATGACGAAGGCCAGGGGTCCGCTCTGGGAGAGGGTTTCCCAGGAAGGGAAGGGGAGCGCGGCACCGAGGAATAGCAGCAGCAGGACCAAGCCCGCCCCCGCCAGGATGCCATCGCCGATGAGGGTGATGCGCCGCCAACGAGCGATCCAGTCCCGCATTTTGGGGACCACCTCCTCCTCGATGTTGCGGGAGGAGTGTTCCAGCACGCCGATGATGCGGTAGGCGCGTTCCACCTCCACATGTTGCATCCGCTCCAGGATGTCGGCCATGTCCTCCCGCTGCTTGGTTTCGTAGCGCACCCGCACCGTGTCGTCGTGGATGGGGTAGGCGGCGTCCAGATTATAGATCTGATAGAACCGTCCCGCCGTCAGTCCCGCCTGGGAGATGGCCCGCTGCCACGCCGCCACCACATCCTCCAGGTTGTCCTCTTGCACCGTGCAGTCGACTTGGTTGAGGATGAACAAAAATTTGTTGGAGTCGTGGCGATGGATGGTGTTTTGCACCAGATGTTCCAGGGTGTCCTTCATCGCCCCCGGCTCGGGGTGGCGGGCGTCGAAGAAGACCAGCACCAGATCCGACAGATCCATGATGTGATCGGTGATGCGCAGGGTGGAGGTGCGCTGGGCATCGGCGTCGAAGCCGGGGGAGTCGATGAGAATCTTGCCCCGCAGCATTTCCGAGGGGCAGGTTTTGAGCTGAAGGTAGGCGTCGATGCGACGTCCTTCCCCTTCCGCCACTTTTTCAATCTCCTGGCTGATCTGATAGAAGGGAAAGCGGGGGTCGGCGTCCAGGGCCAAGCCGGGCAGGGTGCGGGAGCGATCCTCCTTGCTATAACAGACCACGGTGAACTTGTCGTCCACCGCCTGGTTGCCGGTGCGTTGCAGTCTTCGCCCCAAATAGCTGTTGAGGAAGGTGGACTTGCCCGACGAAAAGGTGCCCAGCACCGAGACCAGCGGCCACCAGGGAACCCGGGTGGCGTAGGACTCCTCCGGGGTCAGCAGACCCATGCGGTAGGCCACCCCGTCCAGTTCGCGGAAGCCTTGCACCGCTTGCAGCAGCACGGGATTTTCCTGCCGAAGATGTTTTTCCAGACTTTGCAGCCGTTTTTCGATTTGCGTGCTGGCGCCGCCGATCATCCCGATCATCCGTCTCTCCTATTTCGCCTGGGGGACGTGGGCAAGACCGACTCGGGGGCGAGTCGGGGAGTGGGCGAGTTGGACTCGCTGGTTTATACAACTTTTTATTGCGGAAGCGTGATCCGGTGCCCCCAATGTATCGATATAAGGACCAAGCGACAACGACGTCAAGGATAGCTAAAAAAAATGGTGCGTCGCAACATGTTCTCTGCTATAGCATATTTCCAAGCAGGGTGGAGCAGGGGAGGGAAATCTCTGCCTGGGGACTCAATTTAGAACATAAAACGGGGTAAGGCCATGGCCAGCAACAGCTTGACGATCCGTGACAACCGCACCGGCAAAGAGGTGGAACTGCCCATCATCGAGGGATCGGAGGGCCCCGGGGTGGTGGACATTTCCAATTTCAACAAAGACTTCAAACTGTTTACCCTGGACCCTGGGTTTCGCTCCACCGCCTCGTGCCGGAGCGCCATCACATTTATTGATGGCGATGCGGGCGTTTTGCTCTACCGGGGCTACCCCATCGAGCAATTGGCGGAGCAGAGCAGCTTTTTGGAGGTGAGCCACCTGCTGATGTATGGCGAGCTGCCCTCGCCGAACCAGTGTGGCCATTACCGCGCTTTGGTGAGCAACCACACCATGGTTCATGAACAATTGCTCAACTTTTACCGGGGATTCCGGCGGGACGCCCACCCCATGGCCATCACCGTGGGGGTAGTGGGGGCGCTGTCGTCCTTCTATCACGATTCGTTGGACATCAACAATCCGCGTCACCGGGATATTTCGGCCATTCGCCTGGTGGCCAAGGTTCCCACCATCGCGGCCCTGGCCTATAAATATTCGGTGGGCCAGCCCTTCGTCTATCCCCAGAACAAGCTGGGCTACGTCGAAAATTTCATGCACATGCTCTTTGCGGTGCCTTGTGAGGAGTACGAGGTTTCGCCGGTGCGAGCCCGGGCGTTGGAGCAGGTGATGATCCTCCACGCCGACCACGAGCAGAACGCCTCCACCTCGACGGTGCGGTTGGCGGGCTCCTCGGGGGCCAACCCCTTCGCGGCGGTTTCGGCGGGCATCGGAGCGCTGTGGGGACCGGCCCACGGCGGGGCCAACGAGGCGGTGCTGAAGATGTTGACGCAAATCGGCGACGTCAGCCGCATTCCGGATTACATCAGACGGGCCAAGGATCATGACGACCCCTTCCGGCTGATGGGGTTCGGCCATCGGGTCTACAAGAACTATGATCCCCGCGCCCGCATTTTGCGCAAGGCCGCCTACGACGTGCTGCGTGACGCGGGGCGGGAGGACGATCCGCTGTTCAAGGTGGCCCTGGAGCTGGAGCGCATCGCCCTGGAGGATGACTATTTCATCCAGAAAAAGCTCTATCCCAACGTGGACTTCTACTCGGGGCTGATTTTGTCGGCCATGGGCATTCCCACCAACATGTTCACGGTGATGTTCGCCGTCTCCCGCACCGTGGGGTGGATCAGCCAATGGTTGGAGATGATGAACGAGGAGGATCAATCCATCGGGCGACCCCGCCAACTCTACACCGGCCACGCGCGGCGGGATTACGTGCCGATGAAGGATCGATAGCCATCCCGGGGTTCTCTCCCTTTCCCATGTGTTGACAGGGGAAATGGAAGGCCCATAATGGAAGTTTCGGCTTTGGATAACGGAACGCCCGTCTCTGGCCAGACGGGCGTTTTCCGCTCTGTAAAGTTGAGAAGGCCCCCCCCGGGGGCTTGAAACCTCTCGCGTCGGAGGCCGGTGAGGGCGCGAGATCGGGCGGAATGGACGTTCGTCTCCCCTGGATGGGGCGGGGCGGCACCTGGGAACGGCTTGGAAGCGGCGTGGGAGAAGCGCAAAGGTGAAAGCGACCGGAGCAGAGATCGTGGTGCGCTGCCTGAAGGAGTTGAACGCCAAGACGGTGTTCGGCTATCCTGGCGGGGCGGTGCTGTACATCTACGATGAATTGTATAAAAACAAGGAGATACGGCACTTCTTGGCCCGCCACGAGCAGGGCGCGGTCCATGCCGCCGACGGCTACGCCCGGGTGACGGGAGAGGTGGGCGTGGCCCTGGTCACCTCCGGTCCCGGGGCGACCAACGCCGTCACCGGCTTGGCCACGGCCTACATGGACTCCATTCCCATGGTTTGTATCTCCGGCCAGGTTCCCACCGCCCTCATCGGCAACGACGCCTTTCAAGAGGCCGACACGGTGGGCATCACCCGCTCCTGCACCAAGCACAACTACCTGGTGAAGCGGGTGGAGGATCTGGCGCGGATCCTTCCCGAGGCGTTCCACATCGCCAGCACCGGTCGTCCCGGTCCGGTGCTGGTGGACATCCCCAAGGACATCACCGCCGCCAAGACCGACTTTTCGGGCGTTCCCGACAAAGTGGAGATCCGCTCCTACAAGCCGGTGCTGAAGGGGCACATCGGACAAATCCGCCGGGCGGCCAAGCTGCTGCAACAGGCCAAGCGGCCGATGTTCTATACCGGGGGCGGGGTGATTCTGGCCAATGCGTCGGAGGAGTTGACCGAGTTGGTCCGCCTGCTGGGGGCGCCCCTCACCAGCACCCTCATGGGGTTGGGGGGATTTCCCGCCTCCGACGAGCAGTTCTTGGGCATGTTGGGGATGCACGGCACCTACGAAGCCAACATGGCGGTCTCCCGTTGCGACCTGCTGGTGGCGGTGGGGGCCCGCTTCGATGACCGGGTGACGGGCAAGATCGCCGAATTCGCGCCGGAGGCGGAGATCATCCACATTGACGTGGATCCCACCTCCATCTCCAAGAATGTGCGGGTGGACGTGCCCATCGTCGGCGACGTGCGGCACATTCTGCAACAACTGGCCCCCTTGCTCAAGGAGCCGGGATTCCAGGAAAAACGCGCCGACCTCGCCCCCTGGTGGAGCGAAATCAGCGCTTGGCGCAAGCGGGAGTGCTTGAAGTACAAACAGAACGATACGGTGATCCAACCCCAGTACGTCATTCAAAAGTTGCACGAGTTGACCGGGGGGAACGCCATTGTCGCCACCGACGTGGGGCAGCATCAAATGTGGGCGGCCCAGTTCTATCGTCTGGACCGGCCCCGTCGCTGGCTCACCTCCGGAGGCTTGGGGACCATGGGCTACGGCCTGCCGGCGGCCATCGGGGCGCAGGTCGCCCGACCCGGCGAACCGGTGCTGCTGATCACCGGCGAGGGTTCCTTGCAGATGAACATTCAGGAGCTGGCCACCTGCGCCCAGTATCGCCTGCCGATCAAAATCGCCATCATCAACAACAGCTTTTTGGGGATGGTGCGGCAGTGGCAGGAGTTTTTCTACGAAAGCCGCTACGCCGAGTCGGACATGAGCTTCCATCCGGATTTCGTCAAACTGGCGGACGCCTATGGGGCCAAGGGGTTCCGGGCGGATCGTCCCGATCAGGTGGAGCCGGTGATTCGTCAGGCGCTGGCCGAGGAGGGGACGGTGATCATGGACTTCCGGGTCAATCGGGAGGCCAACGTCTACCCCATGGTGCCCGCCGGGGCGGCCCTCAAGGAGATGATCCTGCTGTAATCCCAACAACCCTTACGGGAAAGCGGTCCGGAGTCCGGACCGGGACGGGACGATGAAGCACATTATTTCGGTGCTGGTGGACAACGAAGCGGGGGTGCTCTCCCGGGTGGCGGGGCTGTTTTCCGCCCGGGGATTCAACATCGAAACCCTGACGGTGGCCCCAGTGGGCGAGGGGAACGAATCCCGCATGACCATCGTCACCACGGGCGACGAATCCATCGTCGAGCAGGTGACGAAACAACTGCACAAGCTGGTGCCGGTGATCCGGGTGGTGGACCTCACCGAGGGGCCCCATGTCAGCCGCGAGTTGATGCTGGTGAAGGTGGCGGCGGAGGGGGAGCATCGTTCGGAGGTGCTGCGCATCGCCGACATTTTTCGTTGCCGGGTGGTGGACGCCACGGCCGGCTCGTTCATCATCGAAGTGACCGGCGGCAGCGAGAAGCTGGACGCCTGTCTGGATCTGCTGCGGCCCCTGGGGCTGGTGGAGGTGGTGCGCACCGGCCGGGTGGCCATCTCCCGAGGGGCGCGGGAGACCGGAGTCGCGGCCAGGACGGGAAGCAAAACGACGGGCGCTTGACGGGCGAGGCGGCTTCCCGACGAGGAGGCGCCTTGCCGCGGACCTTTTTTAAAATCTGACCAACGAGGACGCGGATGAAAGTCTACTATGACCAGGATGCGGATCTGGCGTTGATCCGGGGACGCAAGGTGGCGGTGATCGGTTACGGCTCCCAAGGCCACGCCCATTCGCAAAATTTGCGGGATTCGGGCGTGGAAGTGGTGGTGGGGCTGAAGGCCGGATCGGCCTCTCGGGCCAAGGCGGAAAACGCCGGGCTCAAGGTGATGTCCCCCGCCGAGGCGGCGGCCTGGGCCGACGTGGTGATGATTTTGGTTCCCGACGAGTTGCAGGCGGCGTTGTGGCGGGAGGAGATCGCCCCCAACCTGCGCCCCGGTTCGGCGCTGGCCTTTGCCCACGGCTTCAACGTCCATTTTCAGCAGATCGCCCCCGCCGAGGGGATCGATGTTTTTCTCGCCGCGCCCAAGGGGCCGGGCCATCTGGTCCGTTCCGAGTACGTGCGGGGCGGCGGGGTGCCTTCGCTCATCGCCATTCACCAGGACAGCAGCGGCAAGGCTCGTGAAATCGCCCTGGCCTACGCCTCGGCCATCGGCGGCGGGCGGGCGGGGATCATCGAAACCACCTTCAAGGAAGAGACCGAGACCGACCTCTTCGGCGAGCAGGCGGTGTTGTGCGGCGGCATCAGCGCCTTGATCCAGGCCGGTTTCGAGACCCTGGTGGAGGCGGGTTACGCCCCCGAGATGGCCTACTTCGAGTGTCTGCACGAGACCAAGCTGATCGTGGATCTGATCTACGAGGGCGGCATCGCCAACATGCGCTATTCGGTCTCCAACACCGCCGAGTACGGCGACCTGACCCGCGGTCCTCGGGTGGTGGACGCCGAGACCAAGGCCGAGATGAAAAAGATCCTCCGTGAGATCCAGACCGGCGTCTTCGCCCGGGAGTGGATCGCCGAAAATCAGGCGGGCAAGGCTCATTTCCAGATGTTGCGCCGTTTGGGCCAGGAGCATCCGGTGGAGGAGGTGGGCCGTCGGTTGCGCGGCATGATGCCCTGGATTCAAAAGGGCAAGCTGGTGGACAAATCCAAGAACTGATTTTCTCCACCCACTTTTCAAAGGTTCAAGACAAGAGGAGTCCCCGTCATGGCGTTGCCGGTTGCTCGCGAAGGCATCCCCTTCATTGTGGGATTCGCCGTCCTCGCCGGGGTGGGGGATTATCTCTGCCCCAGCGTCATTGGGGATATCCCCCTTTACCTGTTGCTGGTCTGGTGCGTCTGGTTTTTTCGGGATCCAGAGCGGGTGACGCCGTCCGAACCGGGGCGGGTCATCGCCCCGGCGGACGGCAAGGTGATCGTCATCGAGGAGGTCGCCTCCGCCCCCCTGAGTGGTCAGCCCGCGCGGAAAGTTTCCATCTTCATGAACGTGTTCAACGTGCATGTGAATCGTTTTCCCGAAGATGGGCGGGTCAAGGCGTTGTCCTACCACGCGGGCAAATTTTTCAACGCCGCCTTGGCCAAGGCGTCGCTGGAAAACGAGCGGATGGAAATTTTGCTGGAGACCCCCGATGGGGTGCTGATTCCCTTCGTGCAGGTGGCGGGGTTGGTGGCGCGGCGCATCGTCTGTCGGGCGAAGGAGGGGGATGCGGCCCGGCGGGGGGAGCGGTTCGGCCTGATTCGTTTCGGCTCTCGGGTGGATGTCTATCTCCCCTTGTCGGCGGAGGTGGCGGTGACCTTGGGGGAACACACGGTAGCGGGGGAGACGGTGTTGGCCCGTCGGGAGGTGAGCGGTGGAGTCGGTTAAGCCTGTCGTTCCTGGGGAGCAGCCGCCCAAGGATCTTCCGCCCAAGAACAAGCGCGTTTATATCCTGCCCAACCTGTTGACCACGGGCGGGATGTTCTTCGGCTTTTACGCCATCATGGCGGGGTTGACCGGGGAGTTCGAGCGGGGGGCGATGGCGATCATCGCCGCCGGAATTTTCGACGGTTTGGATGGTCGGGTGGCGCGGGCCACCGGGGCGGTGTCGGCGTTTGGCAAGGAGTATGATTCGCTGGCGGATTTCCTCTCCTTCGGCATTGCTCCGGCGGTGTTGGTCTATCAGTTCGCCTTGATTCCCTTGCATCGCATGGGGTGGGCGGCGGCGTTTTTGTTTTCGGTGTGCGGGGCGTTGCGTTTGGCGCGGTTCAATGTTCAGCATTATCAGCAGGAGGAGCGGATCTCCAATCGCTATTTCACCGGTTTGCCGATTCCGGCGGCGGCGGCGATTTTGGCGGGTCTGATCCTTTTTCAGATCAATTTGGGGGCCGAGCCGGTGTTGAAGTCTGGGACGACGTTGACCGAGCCTTGGAACTGGGTGACGTTGATCATGGTCTATTTTCTCGCGATCATGATGGTCAGCACCATTCGCTTCCGCAGTTTCAAGGACATGCATTGGCATCGGCAGCGGCCGTTTCTGGCCTTGGTGGTGGCGGTGGTTTTTCTGGCGGTGGCGACGGTTCATCCCGAGGCGACGTTGTTTTTCGTGGGGTGTGGCTATTTGATCTCGGTGTTGCACAGCCATCAAGAGTATCGGCGGTTGTTGGCCGAGGGCAAGGAAGAGGAAGAGGATGAGGTGAAGGATTTGACGGTGTAGGCGGCTGCGCGCCGTTCGTTGTAGCTTTTGCTTCTACTTTTGCAGGGGTCTGGGGACCGTCACGGTCCCCAGCAGGGTGTGGGACGGAGTCCCACGGTTTGGCTTTTGCCTTTCGCTTTTGCCTTTCCGGCGCGCTTTTAAAACAAGCCGGATCGCTTTTTGATCCGGCGCAGCGCGCCCAATCGTTGCCGCAGGCAACCGGGGGTAGGGTCCGGGAAGGGGATGCTTCCCCCCTTCCCGGCGGGGTTTGGGGCAGCGCCCCAAGAGGTTGGGAGGCTTGTTGATCTCAGCTCAAGGCCATCCGAAGGAAGCCGAAAGCGCACGGTAGTTTCGTTCCACCAACTGAATCTGGGGGGAAAGCTCATGTCCTCCGTCTCTTCCGATACCAAGGAATGTGTTCAGGGGGTGTTTCTCTCTGATGTTTCGGAGGTTCGCTCCGATGTATCCGATTCCATAAAACTGGCATGTCTGGAACTCCGTTATGAATTCAAAATCACGGAGTTAAATCTGACGCTTGCGATTGAGAGAAGCAAGAATAGTCTGATTCAATGGATTTCTGTTATGTCGTTTGTTCAGACGGTAGTTCTTTTCCTTGTTATAAGGTTCTATGGTTAGGGAGTAATTAGATATGTCCATGAAAGAACAGGTTGAATCCTTGGATCACTATGGAAACAATGCCGTTATCCTATGTAAATGTGATAAAGTTCTCATTTTGAGTGGGCATCATCACAGTGAGCAAAATGGACAATCGGGACGGGTTTGTCCTCACTGCGAGAAGTGGAGAGGTTTCCTTGAGCATGAAGATAGGGGCTATGTGGCCTATCTAACAGCAAATAAATGAATCGTAACACCTTGGGGCTCTGCCCCAAACCCCGCCGGGAAGGGGAGAAGCCTCCCCTTCCCGGACCCTACCCCCGGTTGCCTGCGGCAACGATTGGGCGCGCTGCGCCGAAGCGAAAAGCGCTTCGGCTTGTTTAAAAGCGCGCCTGAAAAGCAAAGTCAAAAGCAAAAGCAAAAGCAAAAGCAAAAGTCAAAACCGTGGGGCGCTGCCCCACACCCTGCCAGGGCAATGATTGCCCTGGACCCGCAGACGCAAAAGCACTGACCAACCTGACGAGTCCTTTACCATGGAACGAGTCTATATCTTCGATACAACACTCCGCGACGGCGAACAATCCCCCGGGGCCTCCATGAACGTGGAGGAAAAACTCGCCATCGCCCGCCAACTGGAACGCCTCCGCGTCGATATCATCGAAGCCGGCTTCCCCGTCTCCTCCCAAGGCGATTTTGAGGCGGTGCGCGCCGTCGCCCTGGCCGTGAAGGAATGCTCCGTCGCCGGACTGGCCCGGGCCGCCGTCAAAGACATCGACCGCGCCTGGGAAGCCCTGCAAGGAGGGGCGGACCCCCGCATTCACACCTTCATCGCCACCTCGCCCATCCACATGCGGGCCAAACTGCGCATGGAACCGGACCAAGTGGTGGAAGCCGCCGTCGCGGCGGTAAAACACGCCTGCCGCCATACCAGCAACGTGGAATGGTCCGCCGAGGACGCCGGACGCTCGGAAATGGACTTCCTCTGCCGCATCGTCGAGGCGGTGATCGACGCCGGGGCGCGAACCATCAACATTCCCGATACCGTGGGCTACACCCTGCCCCACGAATTCGGCGCCCGCATCAAGACGCTGTTTGAACGGGTGCCCAATATTCACAAGGCGGTGATTTCGGTCCATTGCCATAATGATTTGGGGCTGGCGGTGGCCAACTCCCTGGCGGCGGTAGCCAACGGGGCGCGTCAGGTGGAATGCACCATCAACGGCCTGGGCGAACGGGCCGGCAACGCCGCCCTGGAAGAGGTGGTGATGGCCCTGCGCACCCGCAAGGATATCATGCCCTTCCAAACCCGCATCGAAACCACGGAGATCATCCGCGCCTCCAAACTGGTCTCCACCATCACCGGCTTTCCCGTGCAGCCCAACAAGGCCATCGTCGGGGCCAACGCCTTCGCCCACGAATCGGGGATCCACCAGGACGGGATGCTGAAAAATCCCTTCACCTACGAAATCATGACCCCCGAATCGGTGGGACTGACCACCAACCGCATGGTGCTGGGCAAACTCTCGGGACGCCACGCCTTCGCCGACAAGCTGACCAGTCTGGGCTATCAACTGACCCCCGAACAGATCGACCAGGCCTTCGTCCGCTTCAAGGAGATCGCCGACAAAAAGCGCGAACTCGCCGACGAAGACGTGGAAGCCCTGGTGGACGACGAGGTGATCCGCCGCTCGGACCACTACCAACTGCGCAAACTGCACTTGGCCACTGGCACTCAGGACACCCCCATGGCGGCGGTGGAGATGACCATCGACGGCGCGGTGCAAACCGGGGAAAGCCGGGGCAACGGCTCGGTGGAGGCGGTGTTCAACGCCATCGACAAGCTGATTCCGGCGGCCAAGGAGGCCAAGCTGCAACTCTATCAGGTCAACGCCGTGACCAAGGGCATCGACGCCCAGGCCGAGGTGACGGTGCGCCTCGACTGGCAAGGCGGGGCGGTCAACGGCCAGGGCATCGATTACGACGTCATCCACGCCAGCGCCAAGGCCTACATCAACGCCCTCAACAAGTTGGTGAACAAACGGGCCAAAACCCAGGACGACTCGGGAAGCGGCGGGGTGTAGCCGGGGAATCGCGTTTCTCCTTCCCGATCTTTCCCGGACGTGCCATTGTTTGCCGGTTGTTTCCAATTCGCCGATGTTCCGAACCACCCCCACCACGGGATGCTCCGGGGTGGCGTGGAGCCTGTTGAACCAATCCATAGCAGGAGACCATTCACACCATGGCCCAGATCAAGCGCGCCCTCATCAGCGTTTCCGACAAATCCGGTTTGGCCGACTTCTGCAAGGGGCTGGCCGCTTTCGGGGTTCACATCCTCTCCACCGGCGGCACCGCCAAAATGCTGCGGGAGAGCGGTCTGGACGTTACCGACGTGTCGGACGACACCGGCTTTCCCGAAATGCTCGACGGGCGGGTGAAGACGCTCCATCCCAAGATTCACGGCGGACTGCTGGGGCTGCGGGATAACGCCTCCCATCGCGAGCAGATGGCCGCTCACGGCATCGAGCCCATCGACATGGTGGTGGTCAACCTCTACCCCTTCGAGCAGACGGTGGCCAAACCCGGCTGCACCCTGGAAGAGGCCATCGAAAATATCGACATCGGCGGACCCTCCATGTTGCGCTCGGCGGCCAAAAACCATCGCAGCGTCACCGTGCTGTGCGATCCGGCGGACTACACTGCGACGTTGGACGAGATGAAGGCCAGCGGCGGGTCGGTGTCGGAAGCCCTCAACGCCCGCCTGGCGCTGAAGGTGTTCGCCCGCACCGCCGCCTACGACGGGGCGATCAGCAACTGGCTGTCGGCGCAAGGGGAGGAGGGGAAGAGGGAGCGCTTTCCCGAAAGCTACACCGTGCAGTTCCGCAAGGTTCAGCCCATGCGCTATGGCGAGAATCCTCATCAGTCCGCCGCCTTTTACGTCGAGGCGGGCGTCACCGAGCCCTGCGTCGCCAACGCCGAACAGCTCCAGGGCAAGGAGCTTTCGTTCAACAACATCCACGACGCCAACGGGGCCTTCGAGTTGGTGAAGGAGTTTTCCGAAGCGGCGGCGGTGATCATCAAGCATACCAATCCTTGCGGGGCCTGCTCCGACCCCGACCTGCTGTCGGCCTATCGCCGGGCGCGGGACGCCGATCCGGTCTCGGCCTTCGGCGGCATCGTCGCCTTCAACCGGGAGGTCAACGGCGCGGTGGCGCAAGAGATCGCCCAAACCTTCGTCGAGGCGATCATCGCCCCCGGCTTCGACGCCCAGGCGCTGGAAGTGTTCTCCGCCAAGAAAAATCTCCGGCTGCTGCGCACCCCGGGGTTGGACCAGGTGGCGTTTCAGGCCGAACGGTTCGACATGAAGCGCGTCGTCGGGGGGATGCTGTTGCAGGATCGGGATCTCAAAGGGGTGTCGGCGGCGGATCTGCGCGTCGTCACCAAACGCGCCCCCACCGAGGAGGAGATTCGGGATCTGCTCTTCGCCTGGAAAGTGGTGAAGCACGTCAAGTCCAACGCCATCGTCTATACCAAGGATCTGTGTACGGTGGGGGTGGGCGCGGGTCAGATGAGCCGGGTGGACTCCTCCCGCATCGCGGTGTGGAAGGCTCAGGAGACCGCCCGCAACGCCGGACGGAGCGACAATCCCATCGTCGGAACGGTGCTGGCCTCGGACGCCTTCTTCCCCTTCCGCGACGGGGTGGACGCGGCGGCGGCGGCGGGAGCGGTGGCGGTGATCCAGCCCGGCGGCTCGATGCGGGACGCCGAGACCATCGCCGCGGCGGACGAACATGGCATGGCCATGGTCTTCACCGGGGTGCGCCACTTCAAGCACTGATTGCGACTCCCTCCCTCGGATCAACCGCCGTCGCGGCGAAAGAGTCTTTCATGGATAAAATCTTGGTGCGGGGCGGACGCTCCCTCAATGGCACGGTTCCCATCAGCGGTGCCAAGAACGCCGCCCTGCCGTGCATGGCGGCGGCGTTGTTGTGCGACGGGACGTTGCGCCTGACCAACGTGCCCCATCTGAAGGATGTCACCACCATGCTGGAGCTGTTGGGCCAGCACGGGGCGGCCATCACGGTGGACGAACACTGGGGCGTGGACATCGATTGCACCGGGGTCAACAACACCGAGGCCCCCTACAATCTGGTGCGGACCATGCGGGCCTCCATTCTGGTGATGGGGCCGCTGGTCGCCCGTTTCGGCGAGGCCCGCATCTCCCTGCCCGGGGGTTGCGCCATCGGCTCCCGACCGGTGGATCTCCATATCAAGGGGTTGGAGGCCATGGGGGCCAAGGTCAACCTGGAGGGTGGATACATCCACGTCCAGGCCCCCCGGCTGAAGGGAACCCGCATCGTCTTCGATCTGGTGACGGTGACGGGGACGGAAAATTTGATGATGGCCGCCGCCCTGGCCGAAGGGACCACGGTGCTGGAAAACGCCGCCCGGGAGCCGGAAGTGGTGGATCTGGCCCTCTGTCTGAACAAAATGGGGGCGCGGGTCGAAGGGGCGGGGACGGACGCCATCACCATCCACGGCGTGGAGCGGCTGACCAGCGCCAGCCATGCGGTGCTGCCCGACCGCATCGAAACCGGCACCTTCATGATGGCCGCCGCCGTCACCCAAGGCAACGTGACCATCACCCGCACCGATCCCACCATGCTGGAGGCTCCCATCCTCAAGCTGCAACAGTGCGGCGTCGAGGTGGAGACCGAGGGCGACGTCATTCGGGTGCGCAGCGACAAACGACTGCGGGCGGCGGATATCAAAACCCTGCCCTATCCCGGCTTTCCCACCGATCTGCAAGCCCAGATGGTGGTGCTGATGAGCGTGGCCCAGGGGGCCTCCATCATTACCGAGACCATCTTCGAAAATCGTTTCATGCACGTCTCCGAGCTGCAACGGCTGGGGGCGGACATTGCGGTGCGGGGCAATACCGTGCTGGTGCGGGGGGTGGAAAAGTTGATCGGCGCCCCGGTGATGGCCACCGATCTGCGGGCCTCCGCCTCCCTGGTGCTGGCCGGTTTGGCGGCGGAAGGGGAGACCCTCATCTCCCGGGTCTACCACATCGACCGGGGCTATGAGCGCATCGAGGAAAAATTGCTCGCCCTGGGGGCGGACATTCAGCGACTTCACGGCTGAAGTGGATCGAAAGGGTTGTCTTTCAAGGAGGATGGACGCTAGGATGTCCCTGGATGGGCCGCTGCCATCCTGATATCTATTGCGGAGGGGCCAATGATCGACATCGCCGCGCTCAAGGCATTGAACCTCTTCGAGGGGCTCTCCGACGACCAATTGACCACCCTGGCGCCCCTGATGCGGGAAGCGTCGTTCACGCCGGATCAGTTGGTGTTGGAACGATCCAGCTTGTCCGCCGACTTGTTCGTTCTGTTGGAGGGGCGGGTGAGCGTCGAGATCACCACCGTGGGGTACTACGGCGGAGAGACCTCCACCATGCAACTGGCGATTTTGCGTCCCGGCGACATTTTCGGGGAAATCGCCTTCCTCGACGGACGCCGTCGTTCGGCGGCGGTGACGGCCCTGGACTCCCTGCGGGTGTTGCAACTGGAGCGGGAGCGCGCCCTGGCCCTGTTCGATCTGGATCCCCACATGGGATACGTGATCATGCGGAACGTCGCCCTGGTGCTGGCCCAGCGGTTGATCCACATGACCTTCATGTGGCGCGACCACGTGTGAACCCCCCTTGGTTCCGGATCGAGGGATGAACCCTCTCTCCCCGCCTCCCCTGCTGAGGTTGTTGCTGCGGGCCGCCAATCCCTGGGATCGGGCGGTCATCGCCGGTTCCGCCCTGGCCATCGGGGCGCTGGGGATGGGTCTTCAGGGGGAGCCGGGGCGCATGGTCCAGATCTACCGCGACAACCAGCCGGTGGCCCAACTCGCCCTGGAAAAAAACGGCGAAACCACGGTGGAGGGTCGTCTGGGGCCAGTGCGGGTGGAGGTGGCCGAGGGGCGCGCCCGCCTGCTGGAGTACGCCAGCGCCCGCATGATCGGCATGCGCACCGGTTGGGTGAGCCGCGCCGGGCAGGCGGCGGTCTGCATCCCCTGCGGCGTGTTGCTGCGCATCGACGGCCCCCCGGAACTCCAGGCGATGTCGGAGGGCACCCCCGGGGTGGACGCCGTCACCCGTTGATCCCCATTCCTCCCGACAGGTTCCGCCGCGCCGCCCATGACCTCCGTCCGTTCCGCGCCGATGCGATTGATCCGAGGAGGGGGGGCGGCGGCGTGGCTCCTCCTCTTCCTGGGCGTGTTGGGAGGGGCTCCGCTGTGGGCCGCCGAACCGATGGCCCTGCCCATCTTGCGGGTGGAGACGGGAATGCACACCTCCCTGATCCGCCGCATCGCCACCGACAGCCGGGGAGAGCTGTTGGCCTCGGTGGCCGATGACAAAACCTTGCGCATCTGGTCGCTGCCCTCGGGGCGGTTGCTCAACGTCTTGCGTCCCCCCATCAACGAGGGGACCGAGGGCAAGCTTTACGCCGTGGCCCTCTCTCCCGGCGGGACGGTGGCGGCGGTGGCGGGGCTCACCGGCTGGGATTGGGACCGGCGCATCGCCATCTACCTGTTCGAGGTCAAGAAGGGAACCCTGGCCCGGCGCATCACCGATCTGCCCAACGTGGTCAATCACCTGGCCTTCTCCCGGGATGGCAAGCTGATCGCTGCGGTGATGGCCAAGGGCAAGGGGCTGGCGGTCTATCGCACCCTGGACGGTCAGTTGCAGTTCAGCGACGCCTCCTACGGCGATCAGAGCTACTGGGTGGCGTTCGGCCCCCACAATGAGATTGTCACCACCAGCTACGACGGATTCGTCCGGCTCTACGACGCCAACTTCAAGCTGCGGGCCAAGCGGAAACCCCTGGAGGGGGGCAGTCCCTTCGGCTTGGCGATCTCCCCCGATGGTGGGCGCATCGCCGTGGGCTACAAGGGGCGCAACGAGGTGACGGTGCTGAAAAACGGCACGCTGGAAACCCTCTACGAGCCCGACACCTCCGGCGTCACCGGGAAGCTCCAGACCGTGGCCTGGTCCGAGGATGGGCGTCGCCTGTTCGCCGCCGGCTTGTTCGCCCGGGAGGAGTTCAAGATGGCCCGGGTGTGGGAGGGGGCGGGAGCCCCCGGTGCCGCCTTCACCGACCTCCCCCTCGCCCGGGACACGGTGATGCAACTGTTGACCATTCCCGGCGGCGGCATGGCCTACGCCTCCGCCGACCCGGTGTTGGGCATGGTCAACGACAAACTGCTTCGGGTGTTTCACCATGCCCGGCCCATTGCCTCGTTTCGTGGGCTGGGCAAGGGGTTGCGGGTCTCCCGGGATGGCTCCAAGGTGGAATTTTCCTATTCGGGGTCGGAAAAATCCGGGGGCAAGGCGCGCTTTTCGGTGCGCACCCTGGAACTGGATCTGCGCAACGCCGCGCCGTCGGGGGAGGAGCCCCTGGAGCCCCCGCTGGAGTCCTCGACGGAGTTGATCCTCACTCCGGGACGGGAGGGGAGCGCCCCACAGATCAACGGCAAACCGTTTCAAGTCAAGGATCTGGATGCAGTGCAGGCGGCGGCGATCGCCCCCGATCGCTCCGGGGTGGCGCTTGGAACCACGTTCTCGGTGCGTTATTTTGACAAGGAGGGCCGCCCGATGTGGCAGATCTCCGCTCCGGGGGAGGTATGGGCGGTGAATATTTCGGGGGATGGGCGGTTTGTGGTGGCGGCTTATGGCGATGGCACCCTGCGTTGGTATGGTCGGGCCGATGGGCGGGAAGTGCTCTCCTTTTTTCCCCACAACGACAGGGAGCGGTGGATTCTCTGGACCCCCAACGGCTATTACGCCGCCTCCTCGGGGGGGGATAATCTCATTGGCTGGCATCGCAACCAGGGCAAGCAGGCGGCGGCGGAGTTCTACCCGGCCCATGGTTTCAAGGAAAACTACGAGCGCCCGGATTTGATCAAGGGGATATTTCAATAAGGCCCCTGCTGCCGCGAGATGCGGCCGCCTTCCTGGAGATCAATGGGCGGCGGATTTGCGCACCAGCAGGATCACGGGTCCCATGCCGACCAGCACCAGGGTGATGGCGGGCAGCGCCGCCCGTTCCCACTCTCCCTCGGAGGTCATTTCAAAGATCCGCACCGCCAGGGTTTCCCAACCGAAGGGACGGAGCAGCAGGGTGGCGGGCATCTCCTTCATCACCTCCACCAGGGTGAGGAGGGCGGCGGTGAGCAGGCTGGGGCGGAGGATGGGCAGCACCACCCGGCGCAGCATCTCCCCTCCGCTCGCCCCCAATCCCCGGGCGGCCTCCTCCAGGGAGGGGCGGATGCGCTCCAGGCCGCTCTCCACCGGGCCGAAGGCGACGGCGAGAAAGCGCACCCCGTAGGCGAAGAGCAGTCCGGCGATTCCCCCCCCCAGGACTCTTCCCGAAATCCCCAGGGCTTCGCTCAAGGTTTTGTCCACCCCCACCACCACCAGCATCACCCCCACCGCCAGCACCGAACCGGGCAGGGCGTAGCCCAGGGTGGCCAGTCGCACCGCCAGGGAGGCGATCCATCGTCCCCGGCGGGCACCCGCCCCCTGGCGGCGCGCCATGGCCAGAATGACCGCCCCGGAGAGGGTGAAGAGGGCGGCCAATCCTCCCAGGGTCAGGGTGTGGAGCAGCAGGGCGAAATAGCGGGCGTCCAGGTCGTGGGCGAGGGCGTCGGCGGTCCAGGCCAGCAGTTGCCCCACCGGCAGGGCGAAGGCCAGCAAAAAGACCAACCCTGCTCCCGTCGTCGCCAGCCAACCCCAACCGCCGCGCAGCGGCAGGGGAGGGGGTCCACTGCTCCGTTGGCCGGAAAAATAGCGGGTTTTTCCCCGGGTGGAGCGTTCCAGGGTCATCGCCGCCGCCACGAAGAGCAGCAGCAGCGAGGCCAACTGGGCCGCCGCCTGAAGATTGAACAGGCCGAACCACGCCTTGTAGATGGCGGTGGTGAAGGTGTCGTAGTTGAACACCGCCACCGCGCCGAAGTCGGCCAAGGATTCCATCAGGGCGAGGGCGGTTCCGGCGGCGATGGCGGGGCGGGCCATGGGCAGGGCGGCGTGGAAAAAGGCCCCCCACGGCCCCAGGCCCAGCACCCGGGAGGCCTCCAGCAACTGCCGCCCCTGGCTGAGAAAGGCGGATCGGGCCAGCAGATAGACGTAAGGATAGAAGACCAGCGTCAGGACCAGGCAGACCCCGCCGGTGGAGCGGACGTTGGGAAACCAATAGCCCTTGGGGCCGAACTGGTGGGTCAACAGCGTCCGCAGGGGGCCGCCGTGATCGGTGAAGCCCAGCAGGGTGAAGGCCAGGACGTAGGCCGGGATGGCCAGGGGCAACACCAACGCCCAGTCGAAAAAGCGCCGTCCGGGAAAGTCGCACAAGGCCACCAAGGCCGCCAGCCCCACCCCCAGCAACAAGACGCCGACCCCCACCCCCAGCAGCATCCACACGGTGTTGGCGACCACTTCCGGCAACCGGGTGGCCATCAGGTGGGACCAGACCTCCGGCGCGGGGTTGATCCACGAGCCCAGGATCACCAGGAGGGGCAGGGCGGAGAGCAGCGCCAATCCCCAGGCGGGCAGCGCCCAGGGGTTGCGGGGCGAGGTGGGATGGGACCAGGCGGCGGGGGGAATGGGATGATCCATCATCGACGAACAAACTCCGGCGGCATTTCTTCAGGCGCGATACAATAAACCCGGATTATCCATTAGCGCTGGCAACTGCTTTTGCGAGTGAAAAAAGGTGAAGGGGGTTTGGGGGACAGTTC
>JADGAP010000053.1 GCA_015231965.1 Magnetococcales bacterium
GGGGAGGCGGCGTCCATGATCGATTCCCGGGGTCAGAGCTTCATTTTTTGCGGTCGGACGTAGACCACGAATTGGGAATTGCCGAGATGGGGGTCGCTCCACGACACGGTGATGGTGTAGACCGATCCCAGCCCGGACCCGGTGACGGTCCCATTGCCCGAGGGGATGCCCAGCACGCTGTCGGCGATGGCGGTGCGCCACTGCCAGGCGTCGAAGGTCGCCAACTGGGCGGCAGTGCAATCGGCGGCGGTGCAATCGGTCGGGCTGGCGGGGGTGGCGGTGACGTTGTTGTAGCCTCCCTCCTCCACCCCCTCGGCGTTGCTCCGCATCCGGTCGGACATATCGTAGGCGTAGAGGATGGCCTGGGTGCGAAAATAGGAGTCGTTGGTGTCGTGGATGCCGGAGAGCTGCAACTTGGCCAGCCCCAGCAGCCCGATGGAGAGGACCACCAGGGTGATCAGCACCTCCAGCAGGGTGAAGCCGTGGGACGACCTCCCCCCCGGCAACCTCACCCCCGACCCCTCTCCATGAATGGCGAGGGGGGAAGGGCCAGCGGGCGAAAGGGAGGGAAAGACGCGAGGGGGGGTCAGCATGTTCCCTCCGAGGTGCGGAATCGGCCGGAGAGGGTGATGGTGATCTGCACCTGTTTTTGAATGACGCTGTCGCACAGGGTGAAGGTTCCGGCGGCGGCGACCCGTCCCGAGGGGGCGAAGGTGATACTGTTGGCGAAGCTGGTTCCGCCGCTCAGGGTGGTGGAGGTTCCGCTGGGGGCGTCCTGGGTGCGAAGGATGGCGGCGGCGGGGGCGGCGGCATAGGTTCCCTCGTGGATTATCCAGCCTTGCATCCAGTCGCCGCCGCAACTGTTGGCGCTGCTGTTGCGGCGGCAGACGGTGACGTTCTTGCCCCGCTTGACCGCCTCACTGCGGGCCAGGTTGAGGCTGGCGACAAAGGTGGAGGAGAGGGAGTTGAGCCGCGCTTTGCGCATCATTTCGGTAAAGTTGGGCAGGGCGAAGGCGGTGATGACCCCCACCACCGCCATGCCGATGAGCAGCTCCAGCAGGGTGAAGCCCGAGGCGGGCCGCCGGGAGACGAACTGGGGGGACGAAATGCGCCAAAACCTGGCCATGGGGGCTGTCCTTGTTTGAGCGCCGGGGCGGCCTTCCCCCGAGGGAAGGCGGCAGCCGGGGGTCCATGGTGGGTATTATCGTCCAAACGCCTTGTTTGATAAAGAAAAATCGTTCCCCCTTCCACGCAACTGATATTTCTCCTTACAATGCAAGCAGCCGCACGGCCTTGGCGACCAGTCCCTTCAGGCCGCGTGGATTCCCGACGGGAGGGGAAGGGTGCCTCCGTCCGGGGACGATTCCAAATCAAACGCATCCGTCATCCCGAAGGACAGAACGCAGAAGGACAGGAGGAAGCATCCATGTTGGAAGCCTATCGTCAGCACGTGGCCGAGCGGGCCAAGGAGGGCGTTCCCCCCTTGCCGTTGAATGTTGAGCAGACCACCGCCCTGGTGGCGTTGTTGAAAAATCCCCCCGCCGGGGAGGAGAAGACCCTGGTCGATCTGCTGGCCAATCAGATCTCTCCCGGCGTGGATCCGTCGGCCAAGATCAAGGCGGCCTTTTTGGCGGAGGTGGCCAAGGGCCAGACCGCCTGCGCCCTGATCTCCCGTGCCGAGGCGGTGAAGCTGTTGGGCACCATGATCGGCGGCTACAACGTCGGCCCCCTGGTGGAGCTGTTGGACGACGCCGCCATGGGTGCCGAGGCGGTGGCGGCCCTCTCCAACACCCTGCTGGTCTATGACGGCTTCCAGAAAGTGGTGGACCAGTCCAAGAGCAATGCCAACGCCAAGCAGGTGTTGCAAAACTGGGCGGACGCCACCTGGTTTACCAGCAAGCCCCCCATGCCCGAGGAGGTGACGGTCACGGTCTTCAAGGTGGACGGCGAAACCAACACCGACGACCTCTCCCCCGCCTCCGAGGCGTGGAGCCGTCCGGACATCCCGGTTCACGCCAAGGCGATGTTGATCAACCGCAAGCCCGGCTCCCTGGCGGAGATCGACACCCTGAAGCAGAAGGGGCATCCCCTGGCCTACGTCGGCGACGTGGTGGGCACCGGGTCGTCGCGCAAGTCGGCGGCCAACTCGGTGATCTGGCACATGGGCAACGACATCCCCTTCGTTCCGGCCAAGCGCACCGGCGGCGTGGTGCTGGGCGGCATCATCGCCCCCATCTTCTTCAATACCGCCGAAGATTCGGGCATGCTGCCCATCAAGTGCGACGTCTCCGGCCTGCAAAGCGGCGACGTGATCACCATCAACACCCAGGCCGGAACCATCTCCAAGAACGGCGCGGTGGCGGTGAAGTTCGACCTCAAGCCGGTGACGCTGGCGGAAGAGGTTCGGGCGGGCGGGCGGATCAATCTGATCATCGGGCGCAAGCTCACCGCCAAGGCGCGGGAGGCCCTGGGTCTGCCGCCCACCACCCTCTTCACCCCCGCCGAGCAGCCCGCCGACACCGGCAAGGGCTACACCCTGGCGCAAAAGATGGTGGGCAAGGCCTGCGGTCTGCCCGGGGTTCGTCCCGGGGCCTACTGCGAGCCCGCCATGACCACCGTCGGCTCCCAGGACACCACCGGCCCCATGACCCGGGACGAAATCACCGAGCTGGCCTGCCTCGCCTTCGAGGCCGATCTGGTGATGCAGTCCTTCTGCCACACCGCCGCCTATCCCAAGGCGGTGGACATCAAGACCCACAACACCCTGGGCAAATTTTTCTCCGATCGGGGGGGCTTGGCCCTCAAGCCCGGCGATGGGGTGATCCACTCCTGGCTGAATCGTCTCGTGCTGCCCGACACCGTGGGCACCGGCGGCGACTCCCACACCCGTTTTCCGGTGGGCATCTCCTTCCCCGCCGGTTCCGGTCTGGTGGCCTTCGCCGCCGCCACCGGCATCATGCCCCTCAACATGCCCGAGTCGGTGCTGATCCGCTTCACCGGCGAAATGCAACCCGGCATCACCCTGCGGGATCTGGTCAACGCCATTCCGTGGATGGCCATTCAGCGCGGCCTGCTGACCGTGGAGAAGAAGGGCAAGAAGAACATTTTCTCCGGCAAGATCCTCGAGATCGAGGGTCTGCCCGACCTCAAGGTGGAGCAGGCCTTCGAGTTGGCCGACGCCTCCGCCGAGCGTTCCGCCGAGGCCTGCTGCGTTCGTTTGAATAAGGAGCCGGTGATTGAGATGGTGCGTTCCAACGTCACCCTGCTCAAGAACATGCTCAATCTGGGCTACGAGAATCCCAACGCCATCTCCCGCCGTATCGCCGCCATGGAAGCCTGGCTGGCCAATCCGACGCTGCTGGAGCCCGACGCCGACGCCGAATACAGCGCCGTCTTCGAGATCAACATGAGCGAGATCAAGGAACCCATTCTCTGCTGCCCCAACGATCCCGACGATGTGAAGCTGCTTTCTGAGGTGGCCGGTCGCAAGATCGACGAGGTGTTCCTGGGATCCTGCATGACCAATATCGGCCATTTCCGGGCGGCGGCCACCATTCTCGACGAAAAGGACGCCCCCCAACTCGACACCCGGCTGTGGGTCGCTCCCCCCACCCGCATGGACGAGCGCCAGCTCAAGGACGAGGGGCTCTACAGCATTCTGGGCAAGACCGGGGCGAGGATGGAGGTTCCCGGCTGCTCGTTGTGCATGGGCAACCAGGGGCGGGTGAAGGACAACGCCACCGTCTTCTCCACCTCCACCCGCAACTTCGACAACCGCATGGGCAAGGGGGCGCAGGTTTTCCTGGGCTCCGCCGAACTGGCGGCGGTTTGCGCCAAGATGGGCCGCATTCCCACCGTCGAGGAGTACATGGCGGCGGTCCACGCCAAGCTCGACCCCAAGGCCGACAAGGTCTACAAGTACCTCAATTTTGACCAGATCCCCGGCTACGAGCAGCAGGGCGTGGCGAAAAAGAGCGCCTGATCCCTACCCGGGATCCTCGCGTGATCTCGGTTCGATCCGCCGGGGGGAGGGCAACCTCCTCCCGGCGTTTTTTTGTAACTATTCAGCCCCCCCCCGCTTTTGCGACTGCGGGGGGGGCTGAATAGTTACGAATTTCATTCGATAATTCCAGAAAACAGGTAGGCGACCTCGTCTTATCTCAAAATCGAGATAAAGCCCAGCCAAAAACCCCAGTGGCGTTCCGGGCGGGCCGCGTTTTCCGGCGAATTCTCCCTCGGGGGCGGGCTGGACCCTGGACCATCCGCCCGTCGCGTGGTTGAATGGCGGCGCATGTCGTTTCGTCCACCGCGCGCGGGCCGAGGGAAGCGTCCGACGATTGTTCCAGGCAGGGCCGATTGAAGATCCCCATGGAAGTGGAATCCCCCCTTTCGTCCGGCGACCCGACGGCGGATTATTCCGGATCGGGGCGGACGGTTTTTCTCTTGCTGGATTCGGGCACCAGCATTCGCAACATTTTGCGCACCGACGTTTTCGCCCGGTTGCGGGCCGAGCCGGAGACGCGGCTGGTGGTGTTCGTCCCGCCGCCGGCCCTCACCGCCGCCTTCCGCCGGGAGTTCGCCGGACCCGGGGTGGTTCTGGAGCCGCTGATCAGCCAGCCGCCCACGGCGCGGGGCAAATTTTGGCGCTCCCTGCGGCGGGATTTGTGGGCCGCCACCGCCGGGGTGGACTCCTACCGGGGGATTCGCGCCCGGAACTGGATCTTTCCCCCGCGGGCGGGGCTGTTGAAGCTCTGGGCGTCCCGGATTGCGGGGGGCGCGGCGGCGCTGCTGGAGCGGTTCTGGCAAAAGGAGCGGGCGGCCTTTCCCCTTGCCGACCATCCGCTGTTCCATCGCTATCGCCCGGAAGTGATCTTTTGCGGCACCCTCTATCCCAAGGATCCCTGTCTGGAGTTGATCGCCCCCCGGCTGGGGGTTCCGGTGGTCGCCCTGGTCCACAGTTGGGACAACCTCACCACCAAGGGGCCGTTTCCCTTTCAACCCGACCGGTGGATCGTGTGGAACGACCTCCTCAAGGGGGAACTGGAGCGGCTGCATGGGGTGGATCCGGCGCGAATTTTCGTCTCGGGCATGCCCCAGTCGGACCTCTACGTCCGGCGGGAGGGGTACTGGAGCCGGGAGAAATTTTTCGCTCATCACCAACTGGACCCTGCCCGGCGTTTGATCGTCTACACCAGCGGCCCGCCGGGACTGGTGCCGATGGATCCGGCCATCGCCGAAATCCTGGCCGGGATGGTGGCGGCGAATCGCTGGAGCGACCCCTGCCAACTGCTGGTGCGGCTCCATCCCAAGGACGATCCGGGGCGTTACGCCGGACTGCGGGGGCGGCCCGGGGTGACGGTGCAACTCCCCGGCGAAAAAGCGGCGACCAACGACGGCTGGAATCCCTCCGAGCGGGAGATGCATCAACTGGCGGAGACGCTGTGTTACGCCGATGTGGTGGTGAACATCGCCTCCACCATCACCATCGACGCCTGCGCGTTTGATACGCCGGTGGTCAACGTCGCTTTCGACGGCCCGCGGGATCTCCCGCCGGGGCGCTCCTGCCGCCGATTCTACGCCTTCGACCACTACCGGAGCATCGTGGCGACGGGGGGGGCGCGGATGGCCTTTTCCGCCGAGGAGTTGCAGCGGGCCCTCGCCGCCTATCTCGCCGACCCCAGTCTGGACGCCGAGGGGCGGGAGCGGATCCGGCGCGAGCAGTACGGCGTTCTGGACGGTCAGGCGGGGCGGCGGGTGGCGGAATGCATCCTGGGAGGCCTCGGCGCCGCGACCAACGAAGGGGAAAGGGAGACGAGGCCGTGAGCGCCTGGATGGAGGGTTTGCGGCTGTGGCATCGGGCGTGGCGCTATCGCCTGGGGCGGGACCACAACGAGATCCGCTTTTTGCTGGATCACCTGCAACCCGGCCAGACGGCGGTGGACGTGGGGGCGCACAAGGGGGCCTACACCCATTGGATGCGCCACGCCGTGGGGGAGGGGGGGCGGGTGATCGCCTTCGAGCCCCAACCGCTGCTGGCGGCGCGGCTGGAACAACTTTTTCCCCAGCCGGGAACGGTGACGGTGGAGCGGCTGGCCCTTTCGGCCCGCGGCGGAACCTCCCGACTGCTGCTGCCGGGGGCGGGGGACTCCTCGCCGGGGGCGCGGCTGATGGACGACGGCGAGACGGAGGAGGCGGGCCGGGTGGTGGGGGAGATCGCCCTGACCACGCTGGACGACTATCTCTTGCCCCGAAAACTCGCCCCGGCGCTGCTCAAGATTGACGTGGAAGGGCGGGAAATGGAGGTGTTGCAAGGCGGAACCGGCCTCCTGTCCAGCGCCCGCCCCCACATTTTGTTGGAGTGCGAGGCGCGGCATCAGCGGGGTCATGCCATGGCCGACGTTTTCGCCGTGCTGCGGGAGTTGGGCTACGAAGGGGGATTTTTTCTCCAGGACCGGCCCCAGCCTTTGTCCGCCTTCCGCCCGGAGATGCAGGGAGCGGATTTCCACGCCAAGGGGTACATCAACAATTTTTTCTTCTCCCCCAGCGGGGGTTGACCCACAATGAACGGGGCGCGCGAACCTCTGCCCTTGAGCGCCGTGATCATCGTCTGCAACGAGGCGGACAACCTGCCGGAGTGTCTGCAAAGCGTCGCCTTCGCCCAGGAGATCCTGGTGGTGGATTCGGGCAGCGTCGACGACTCCGCGGCGGTTGCGCAAGCTTTGGGAGCGCGGGTACTCTATCACCCCTGGTCGGGCTACGGTCCGCAAAAGCGGTACGCCGTCTCCCAGGCCCGGTTTGACTGGGTGTTGTGTCTCGACGCCGACGAGCGGGTGTCGCCGGAGTTGGCCGAGAGTCTGCGCCGGGTGATGGGCGACGGGGTGCCCCGCTTCCTGGCCTGGTCCATGCCCCGTTGCAATCGGTTCATGGGGCGGTGGTTGCGTCACGGGTTCGGCTATCCCGACGTCAAGGTGCGGTTTTTCCATCGCGACCACGCCCGTTGGAGCGACGCCCCGGTGCATGAAAAGGTGGAGACCGAGGGTCCGGCGGGGGAGCTGCGGGGGGATTTGCTCCACGCCTCCGCCGAGAGCCTGGAGCGTTATCTGGAAAAGCACAATCGCTACACCACCCAGCAGGCGGAGCTGTTGTTGGCGGCGGGGGATCGGGGGTCGGCGTGGCGTTTGGTGGTGAATCCCATCGCCTGTTTTTTCAAGGGGTATGTGTTGCGTCTGGGGTTTCTCGACGGCCTTCCGGGGTTGGTGCATACCGCCATTCACTGTTTCACCACCCTGGTCAAGTACGCCAAGGTGGAGCAGGCTTTGCAAGCCCGGAAGGCGGAAGGCGCGTCCAAGGAAAGGTGAGCGACTTCGCCCAAACGATAGCGTTCGGCATCGGAAATAAACGGGACTGCGGGTCCAGGGGGATCATCCCCCTGGCGGGTCCAGGGCGGAGCCCTGGGGTTTTGACTTTTGCAGTTGCAGTTGCTTTTGGCGCGCTTTCAAGTGAAGCCGAAGCGCCTTTTGCTTCGGCGCAGCGCGCCCAATCGTGATTCGGGCCATCCCTGGCCCTCAACCTGCGGGCTGGCTTCGCCAGTCCGATTGTGCTTTCCTACACAATCGTCGCCGGAGGCGACCAGATTTTCACGGAACCCCCTCTTGCGAAAACAACGTGAATTCATCTTTTCCCTCTGCTTCCAGCGTGGTCCGCAACCGTGAACTCTTATATGCAAGCTTATCAAGGCAAGAGCGTCCTGGTGACGGGGGCGTGCGGCACTGTGGGCCAGGCCCTTTCGGCGGCGTTGCTGACGGCGGGGGTGGGCCATTTGAGCGCCTTCGACAACAACGAGGCGGAAATTTTCTTTTTCGGCGAACGCTATCGTCACGACCCCCGGGTGCGGGCCGAGGTGGGGGATGTGCGGGAGGTGAAGCGGTTGCATCAGGCGATGAAGGGCATCGACTTTGTCTTTCACGGGGCGGCCCTGAAAAACGTCGTGGTGTGCGAACGCTCCCCCTTCGAGGCGGTGCAGACCAACATTCTGGGGGTGGAAAACGTCATCGCGGCCGCCCTGGCCCACGGCGTGGAGCGGGTGTTGTTCATGAGTTCCGACAAGGCGGTCAATCCGACCAACGTCATGGGCACCTCCAAGCTGATGGGGGAGCGACTGATGACCGCCGCCCTGCACATGCGCCTGCGGGAGCGGACCATTTTCACCTCCAGCCGGTTCGGCAACGTGCTGGGGTCGCGGGGGTCGGTGCTGCCCATCTTCGCCGGACAGATTCGCCGGGGCGAGCCGTTGACCCTCACCGATCCCCGCATGACCCGTTTCGTCATGAGCAGCGCCCAGGCGGTGCAGTTGGTGATGCGGGGCGCGGTGGCGGCCAAGGGGGGAGAGGTGTTCGTCACCAAGATGCCGGTGGTGCGCATCGAGGAGCTGGCCCGGGCGATGATCCGCCGCCTCGCCCCCCGCTTCGGTCGCCATCCCGACGCCATTCCCGTGCAGTGCATCGGCGGCAAGCCGGGGGAGAAGCTCTACGAGGAGTTGTTGAGCGAGGAGGAGGTGCAGCGCACCCTCGAACTGCCGGACCATTTCGTGGTCATCCCCGCCTTTCGCAATCTTTACGACGTGGAGTACCGCTATCCCGGGCAGTCGGATCAGCCCGTGACCAATCCCTATCGTTCCGACCGGGAACCGGCCCTCTCCCTGGCCGAGGTGGAGCGCTTTCTGGAGGAACACGGCTTGATCGAGGAGTCCCTGGGGAACACCTGACCCTTGCGGAGCTTTTGCGGAATGATCCATGGGTTGTATAGTCGCTCCAATCGAATTTCACACATCACGGGATGGCCGCAACAGTAGGATTCCGTGAAAATCTGGTCGCCTCCGGCGACGGATGGGCGCGCTGCGCCGAAGCAAAAGGCGCTTCGGCTTCACTTGAAAGCGCGCCAAAAACAACTGCAAAAGCAAAAGTCAAAAGCAAAAGTCAAAAGCAAAAGTCAAAACCCCAGGGCGCCGCCCTGGACCCGCCAGGGGGATGATCCCCCTGGACCCGCAGTCGCAAAAGCGGCATGACCCGGGGAGGCTGAATCGTTGCCATGCGCATTCTGATTTTGGGTGGGGACGGCTATCTCGGCTGGCCGACGGCGATGCGCCTCTCGGCGCTGGGCCACGAGGTGACGGTGGTGGACAACTTCCTGCGCCGCCTCGCCTGCCTGGAACAAGGCCTGGAACCGCTGATCCCGCCGCCGCCGCTGCACCGCCGCATCGCCCGCTGGCGAGAGAGCAGCGGACAGGAGATCGCCCTCCGCCCCGGCGACGCGACGGACTACGCCTTTTTGCTGGGGGTCTTTCGCGAAACCCGCCCCGAGGCGGTGATCCACTACGCCGAACAGCCCTCCGCCCCCTACTCCATGCTGGGCCATCGGGAGGCCCACCTGACCCTGGTCAACAATCTGGCCAGCACCTTGAACGTGGCCTACGCCGTGCGGGAGACCGACCCCGCCTGCCACCTCATCAAGCTGGGCACCATGGGCGAATACGGCACCCCCAACATCGATATCGAGGAAGGGTTCATCGAACTCGAACATAAGGGGCGCAAGGATCGGCTGCTCTTCCCGCGCCAGGCGGGGTCGCTGTATCACACCACCAAGATTCAGGATACCGACCTGCTCTATTTTTACGTCCGCATGTGGGGGCTGCGGGTCACCGACCTGATGCAGGGTCCGGTCTACGGCCTGCTCACCCCGGAGATGGGCCACGACGCCGAACTGTTCCCCTTTTTCAACTACGACGAACTGTTCGGCACGGTGTTGAACCGCTTCGTGGTCCAGGCGGTGGCGGGCATCCCCCTGACGGTCTACGGCAAGGGGGGGCAGACCCGGGGCTATCTCAATCTGGTGGATACCATCGAGTGCGTCCGCCTGGCCCTGGAGCGCCCCGCCGAGGCGGGGGAACTGCGCATCTTCAACCAGTTCACCGAAACCTTCACGGTCAACGAGCTGGCGGAAAGAGTGCAACAGGCCGGGCGCTCCCTGGGGTTGTCGGTGGAGGTGCAAAACGTCGCCAATCCCCGGGTGGAAAAAGAGGAGCATTACTACAACCCCATGCATCGTGGGCTGCTGGAGCTGGGGCTGCAACCCCACCTGCTGACCCATGACACATTGCGCGGCATGTTGGAACAGACCCTGCGGTTCCAGGACAACATCCGCCGCGACGCCATTCTGCCCCGCACCCAATGGAAATGATCCCATGACCGCTCCCTTCGATTCCCGTTTCGAGATCGGCGGCCGCCCGGTGGGCGAGGGTGCCCCGGTCTACATCATCGCCGAGGCGGGGGTGGCCCACTTCGGCAGCCTGGAAAAGGCCCTCCGGCTGGTGGATCTGGCGGCGGAGGCCCAGGCCGACGCGGTGAAATTCCAGATTTTCCAGGTCAACGAGATGATCAGCGGCGACTCGCCGGAGTGGCGCGAGCGCATGGGAAGCCGCTGCCTGCCCTACGAGGATTTCCGCGCCATTCGCGACCATTGCGACCGACGGGGCCTCCCCTTTCTCGCCACCGCCCACGACCCCCCCAGTCTGGAATTTCTCCACACCCTGGACGTTCCGGCCTACAAGATCGGCTCCGGCGAGGTGGAAAACTGGCCGTTTTTCCGCCAAATCGCCCGACTGGGCAAGCCGGTGATCTTCAGCACCGGCCTTTACGACCCGGCCCAGGTGGTGGCGGCGTTGGACGTGTTGACCGAGGAGCATTGCCATCGGGTGGGGGTTTTGCACTGCATCACCCGCTACCCCACGCCGCCAGAGGAGGTCAATCTGACGGCCATGGACCGGCTGCGCCACATTGGCAAGGGGGCGGTGGTGGGCTACTCGGACCACACGGCGGGATTTCATTTTCCCTTGGCGGCGGCGGCCCGGGGGGCCAAAATTCTCGAAAAGCACATCTCCCTGGATTTCAACATCCCCAACGCCCAGGACTGGAAGGTCTCCTGCGGTCCCCACGATCTGGCCGAGTTCATCCGGCAGGTGCGGGAGATCGAACAGGGGCTCATCCCCCGGGAGGGGCGTTCGGCGGCGGAGATGGGCAACCGGGCGTGGGCGGGCAAAAGTTTGGTGGCCCTTCGGCCCATCGCCGTCGGCGAGGCGGTGACGGAGGAGATGCTCACCGCCAAGCGGCCCGGGGTGGGCATTCCGCCCTTCCGCATCGGCGAGGTGCTGGGGCGTCGCGCCCTGCGGGGGATTCCCGCCGACGCGGTGTTGCATTGGGAGTATTTCGGGGAGTCGTCGGATGGCTGACATGGCGGGCAAGAGCGGCAAGCGCAAGATCTGCGTCATCATCACCACCCGGGGCAACTACGCCAAGATGAAGTCGGTGATCAAGGGCATCCTGGCCCGTCCCGACCTGCAATTGCAGTTGATTCTGGGCGGCGGGGTGATCCTGGAAAAATATGGTCGGGTGCTGGACATGTCCGAGGGGGCGGATTTTCCCGTGGACCGCCACATTCCCTTTTTGCTGGAGGGCGAAACCCCGGTGACCATGGCCAAGTCGGCGGGCATCGCGGTGTCGGAGTTCAGCACCGCCTTCGAGGATCTCAAGCCCGACGTGGTCATCGTCATCGCCGACCGCTTCGAGAGTCTGGCCATCGCCATGGCCGCCACCTACATGAACATTCCCATCGTTCACGTGGAGGGGGGGGAGGTCTCCGGCTCCATCGACGAGAGCATCCGCCACGCCATCACCAAGATGGCTCATCTCCATTTTCCCGCCTCCGAGGAGGCGGCCCAGCGCATCGAGCGCATGGGGGAGGCCCCCAAGACCATCTTCACCGTGGGGGCCACCAGTCTGGACGTGATTTTGGAGTTGGACCTCAACGACCTGAGCCCGGTGATGGCGGCCCAGGAGGTGAGCGGTTTGGGGCCGCCCCAGGCGTTGGTTCCGGGGGAGTATCTCATCGTCATCCAGCACCCCGTGACCACCGAGTATGCGGACAATCTGGCCCACATCAACGAAACGGTGGAGGCCATCGACGCCCTGAAGCGGCCCACCATCTGGATCTGGCCCAACATGGACGCCGGGTCCAACGGGGTGAGCAAGGGCATCCGGGTCTACCGCGAGCAGCGGCGGCCGACCCATGTCCATTTTTTCAAAAGCCTGCCCATCGAGTTGTTCGCGCCGTTGTTGAAGAACGCCGCCTGCATCGTCGGCAATTCGTCCAGCGGCATTCGCGAGTCGGCGTTTCTCGGAACGCCCTGCGTCAACGTGGGGACGCGGCAGAATGGCCGGGATCGGGGGCGCAACGTGGTGGACGTGGGCTATGACGCGGGGGCGATTCGCGCCGCCATCGAACATCAGATCGCCCACGGCCGCTACCCCGCCGATCCCATCTACGGCAACGGCGCGGCGTGGCAAAAAATGGTCGAGGTGCTGGCCGAGTATCAGTTCACCCTGCAAAAGCAGATCACCTATTGACGGGGCGATTCTGGTCGAGGACGAGGAGCCTTTCTGCTATAGTCATTTCAATCCAAAATTGCGCATGACATCCAGCGGCGGAGGGGTGCAACCAACTTTTTCAAACGCACCATCGTCATTCCCGCGAAAGCGGGAATCCAGGGGGATTTGTGGGGGCGAACAAGGTCGTTTAAAGCGCAGAATTGGGTGGGGACGGAGCCCAAGTCAGGCGTTCGATCCCAAGGGCTGGATTCCCGCTTTCGCGGGAATGACGGTCTGTTTTTTTGAATGAGTTCCTTGCTCCCCCAAGCTCCGGGGGTGCAAATTTTGAATGGAATGGAAGAATGATCAAGCCGGAATTCCCATGCGCGTTTCAGTCGTACGCCCCAGTGGAGACCGAACGCATCATGGCCTCTTCCCACCTCGACAGAGGGTGTTTGCTGGATGACGTGGTGGCTCCGGCCTGCCATCACATCTTCGCCGAGCGGGGAATTGCGGTGAATGAAACCACTCAGGGCGTGCGCACCCGCCTCAAGGACGGTCGCGCCATGGGCTTTGATTTATTGGCCATCGCTCCAGATGCCGTGATTCCGGTGCTGGTCAGCCGCCGTTTGGATGAACCGATCCTCTCCTTTTTTTTGGCGCGCCTGGCCCAATTCAAGGAATTTTTCCCCCGCTACGCCGATTGCCGGGTGATGGGGGCGGTGATTGGCATCGATTGCGAGGAGTACGCCAGGGAGTTTGCCGCCAACGAGGGGCTGTTCGTCCTCTCCCACGCCGGAGACGACGTGTTCATCGTCAACCCGCCGGAGTTCAAGCCCCGCGAGTGGTGAGATCTTCGCCCCATCCCCCCCCGAAAGTTCCATGGGCAAACCTGTCGCGCTGTATTACTCCATGCTCAAGTACCAGCCGGAAAACCGCCAACGGCTGGAAAACCTCTTCACCGTCCTCGAACTTCCCGACCCCAGCCATGACGCGCCGGAGATCCTCGCCCAGGTCGAACTGCTGTTCGCCCCCCTGGGCTACCGGGTGGACGCGGCCAAAATGGACGCCGCCCCCCGGCTGCGGGTGATCGCCTCCAACACCACCGGACACCCCCACATCGACGTGGACGAGGCAAAACGGCGGGGCATCGGCGTCGCCTGCCTCAAGTTCGCCCAGGATTTCCTGCGCACCGTCACCCCCACGGCGGAACTCACCTGGGGCCTGCTCATCGCCCTCTCGCGCAACATCCTCCCCGGCCATCAGGCGGCGCTCAACGGCCAATGGGACCGCCGCCCCTTCGGTGCCCCCGCCATGCTCTCCTCCATGAGCCTGGGCATCGTCGGGCTGGGCCGCCTGGGCTCCATGGTCGCCCGCTACGGCTTGGTTTTCGGCATGAAGGTGCGCTACTTCGACCCCTTCGACGTCCCCCACGTCGAGGGAACCGAGCGGATGGACTCCCTGGAGTCGCTGGTGGCGGTGAGCGACGCCGTCACGATCCACATTCCCCACGAACCGCAAAACGAGGGGATGTTCAACGCCGAACTGTTCGCCCGCTTCAAGCGGGGGGCGTGGTTGATCAACACCGCCCGGGGCGAGTTGCTGGACTGGAACGCCCTGCAAGCCGCCCTGGAGAGCGGTCAACTGGCGGGGGCCGCCCTGGACGTCTTCGAGGGGGAGTTCGTCCCCGGTTTCGCCCAGCGTTTTCCCACCCATCCCTTTTTGGACTACGTCCGCGCCCACCCCAACGTCATTCTCACCCCCCACATCGGCGGCTCGACGGTGGACGCCTGGCGCCGCACCGAGGCCCACACCCTCGACATGGCCCTGGCCCTGTTGGGCCTGACGGAGGAGACCCGGTGAACGACGCCCCCCCCCTGCCCTTTCCCATCGATCCCCGCAAGGCGGTGGGCCTGATCCCCGCCCGGGGTGGCTCCAAGAGCATCCCCCTGAAAAACATGGTCCCGCTGCTGGGGCGGCCCATGATCGACTATGTCATCGAGGCCGGTCTGGCCTGCCCCGCCTTGGCGGAAGTGGCCTGCTCCACCGATCATGAGGGCATCGCCGACCATTGCCGCTCTCGGGGCGTGACGGTCATCCCCCGTCCCGAGGCCCTGGCCGGCGACGACGCCCCGGTGGCGGCGGTGATGGTCCAGGTGTTGGAATGGTTCGCTCAGCGGGACGGCGTCGCCCCCGGCATGCTCGCCCTGTTGCAACCCACCTCCCCCATGATCCTGCCGGAACACATCGCCGCCTGCGTACAGCGGCTGCTGGAGGATCCGGAGGCGGGATCGGCCCAGACCATCGCCCCGGTGTTGCACAACGCCCACGCCTACAATCAGCGGCTCTTCGAGGGGGGGCGGGTCGCCTTCCGTTTCGCCGAGGAGCGCAAGGCGGCCTACAACAAGCAGAAAAAGCCGTCGTTTTATCAATTCGGCAATTTGGTGGTCACGCGGGCGACGGCGCTGCTCGCCGGGGAGGGCCCTTTCGCCGCCCCCTCCCTGGGCGCGCCGGTGGAGCGCCGTTTCGCCCTTGACGTGGACGGCCCCGACGATCTGGCCTTCGCCGAATTTCTCCTAGCCGGCATAGCCTGCTAGAGATAAAAAATGCTTTTATAAGCAAAAAAAGGTGAAGGGGGGTATTGGGGGGACAGTTCCCTGTCCCCCCAAGGTCTTGATTTTGACCTTATTTTTAGGCGCGCTTTCAAGTGAAGCCGAAGCGCCTTTTGCTTCGGCGCAGCGCGCCCCCCAGTCGCCGGAGGCGACCAGATTTTCACGGAATCTTACTTTTGCGCCCAAATCGTGATGTATAGTCATTCCAAATAAGTTTTACACATTACCAGCTAAAGAATTTCGCTCGTCATTCCCGCGAAAGCGGGAATCCAGGAAAGCCGATTGGTGAATGGCTCCCTTCAAACAAACGGAAAGGAGGCTTGGTTCCCTCGTAGCGGTCTCTGCATTTCTCTCCCCCGCCCCCTGGATTCCCGCCTTCGCGGGAATGACGTTTTCGTGGTGGAGGAGTTGGTGGCATAATCCAGGTGCCGTTTGACGACATGGGCAATCTTAAAATGCAATAGCGATACATTGCTCGATTGGAACGCTCCCCCTCCCTCCCTTCTTCCCTTGAGCCGCGCATGATCCTCCCTCCCCCCTCGTCCCTGCCCCGGCTGGTGGGCCATCGCGGCGAACCCCGCCGAGCCCCGGAAAACACCCTGGCCAGCCTGCGGTCGGCCCTGGAGGCGGGAGCGGAATGGGTGGAGTTCGACCTGCAAATGACGGCGGACCGGGTTCCGGTGCTGCTCCACGACAAAAGCCTGCACCGCACCGCCAACGTCCGCCGCACCCCCTGGGAACTGACCCTGGCGCAAATGCAACGACTGGATGCGGGCTACCGGCGACAATTCGGCGACCAATTCGCCGGAGAACGCATCCCCACCCTGGCGGAGGCCGTGGCGCTGTTGGAAAGTCACCCCGGGGTGGGGGCGATGGTGGAGATCAAGAGCGAATCCTTGCGCCATTTCGGGGCGCCCATCCTGATGGACCGGGTGCTGGCGGAGCTGGCCCCGCTGCAGGGGCGATGCGTCCTCATCGCTACCCGGATGCGGGCGCTGCGCCGGGCGCGGCACGGGGGATTTCCCGTCGGGCTGATTTTTTTCGAGTGGACCCCGGTGGTGCGGCGGCGCGCCGAACGACTCGCCCCGGAGTGGCTGCTGACCGGCGAAAAGGCCCCGCCCCCCGGGGTTCCCCTGTGGCCGGGTCCGTGGCGCTGGTGTTTTTGGGGGGTGGAAACCCCGCAACGGGCGTTGGAGCTGGGCCAGCGGGGCGCCACCCTGGTGGAAAGCGACGAAATCAGCGCCCTGATCTCCCATCCCTACTGGCGAAAGGGTTAATTCCCCGAGGCTTCCCGCGTCCCATGCGTTCCCCCGCCTTTCCCTTGGGCGGCGGGATGGGCTATAGTAACGGATTGCGCCCTGTCTGTTCCGCGCGCCCCCTTTTCGCTCCAGCGGGAGCCTTTTCGGGAGGAGACCCCCAATGGGTGCTTTCAGCATCTGGCATCTTCTGATCGTCCTGTTGATCGTCATGATTTTCTTCGGCGCGGGCAAACTGCCGGGGGTGATGAAGGATCTGGGCCGGGGCGTCAAGAACTTCAAGGACGCCTTCAACAATCCCGACGAGGCGACGGACGACAAACCCGCCACCCCCCCGGTGATCGAAGCCAAGGCCGAGCCCCAAGCCAAACCCGCCGACAAGCCCCACGCCTGACGTAACCTGAAAGGCTGCTCATGTTCGAGTTGGCATGGTCGGAAATTCTGATCATCGCCCTGGTGGCCCTGCTGGCGCTTGGTCCCGAGAAGTTGCCGGAGGTGGCCCGGGTGCTGGGACGCACCGTCCGGCAGGCGCGCCGCCTGATGCATGAGGTGCAAAACACCATCCGGCTGGAAGACCTGGAGATGCCCGACGCCCCGCGCCCGGCCTCGCCGCCCCCTCCGACCTCCCCCGCCGGGGCGTCCGTCGGCAAGGCCGGTCCGTCGGAGGATCCCCCGCCGCCGGTGTTGGCCTCCTTCGGAACCCCCACCGCCGCCGAACCGACGCCCCCGCCGACCGCCGAACCCGCCCCGATCCCCGCGGGCACCGTCGCCCCCGAGGGCGACCCCAACCCCGCCCCCCGCCTCCCATGACCACCCTGCACAATCCGGACGACAAGGCCCCGCTGCTGGAGCATCTGGTGGAACTCCGTGATCGCCTGCTCAAGGCGGCGCTGGCGGTGCTGGTGGGCTTTTTGTTCTGTTACGCCTTCGCCGAATCCATTTACGGCTTTCTGGCCTGGCCGCTGAACTCCGCCGCCGGTTCCGACGTCAAGATGATCTTCACGGCGCTGCACGAGGTCTTTTTCACCTACGTGAAGGTGTCGTTCTACGCCGGGCTCTTCCTGGCCCTGCCGGTGGTGCTGGTCCAAATGTGGCTGTTCATCGCCCCGGGGCTGTATCAGCACGAAAAAAAGAGTCTCGTCCCCTTCATCGTCATGACTCCGCTGCTTTTCTTCATCGGCGGGGCTTTTGCGTATCTGGTGGTTTTTCCCGTCGCCTTCCACTTTTTCCTCAGCTTTTCCACCTCGGCCATCGAGGCGATGCCCAAGGTCAACGAGTATCTCGACCTGGTGGTGGGGCTGATGTTCGCCTTCGGGCTCTCCTTCGAGGTTCCGGTGGCGCTCTTGCTGCTGGTAAGGGCGGGGGCGGTGGACGTGGCGTGGCTCCGGGAGAAGCGGCGTTACGCCATTGTCGCCGCCTTCATCATCGCCGGCGTACTCACCCCCCCCGATCCCCTGAGCCAGTTCGCCCTGGCCATCCCGTTGATCGGACTGTACGAAATTTCCATCCTGCTGGGCCGTTTCATGGAGCGCCAACGGCGCGACGCCCAGCAAGAGAACGCCGCGGCCGAAACGGACCTCGCCGACCCCCACGACTCCAACGGAAGCTGACCTGTGAACGCATCGCGCCCCTCCGCCTCCACCCGAAAATCCGCGTCCTCCGCCGCGCCCCTCCCCTTGCGGGTCATCCCCCTGGGGGGATTGGGGGAGATCGGCATGAATCTCATGGTCTACGAGTACGGGGAGCGGTTGCTGGTGGTGGATTGCGGCATCACCTTTCCCAACAACGACACCCCCGGGGTGGATGTGATTATCCCCGACGTGCGTTACCTGGAGGAGAACCGGGAGCGGGTGGAGGGGTTCGTGCTGACCCATGGCCACGAGGACCACATTGGGGCCATCCCCTACCTCTGGCCTAAGGTGGGCGGACCGGTCTACGGCAGCCCCATGACCATGGCCATGGTGACCTCCCGGCTCAAGGAACACAGCCTGGATGACAAGGTTCCGCTGCGGGTGGCCCGCCCCCGGGAGGTGGTGCAACTGGGGCCGTTCACGGTGCAATTCATCGCCGTCACCCACTCGCTGGTGGACTGCTACGCCCTGGCCATCACCACGCCGGCGGGAACGGTGATCCACACCGGCGACTTCCGCTTCGACCACACCCCGGTGGTGGGACCGGCGAGCGATCTGTTCACCCTGGCCCAATATGGCGAACAGGGGGTGCTGGCGCTGCTCTCCGACTCCACCAACGTCCAGGTTTCCGGCGGCTCTCACCCCGAACGGGTGGTGCGTCCAGTGCTGGACCGACTGCTCAAGGAGACGGAAGAGCTGGCGGTGGTGGCGGCCTTCTCCTCCAGCATTCCCCGGGTGCAGCAGGTGTTGGACGCCGCCGAGGCGGCGGGGCGCAAGGTGGTGCTGGTGGGGCGCTCCATGACCGCCAATGTTCAGGCGGCCCGCACCCTGGGGTTGCTGCGTTTCGATCCGACGCTGCTGGTGGATATCAAACATTTGGACGCCCTGCCCCGGCGCATGGTCCTGGTGCTTTGCACCGGCACCCAGGCGGAACCCAACTCGGCCCTCTTCCGCATCGCCCACGGCGAGCAGAAGGGGATCGACATCCAGCCCGGCGACCGGGTGATCCTCTCCTCCCGCTTCATCCCCGGCAACGAGCAGGCGATTTGGGAGATGATCAACCGGCTGTTCAAGCGGGGCGCGGAGGTGTTTCACACCAAGAATTGCGAGGGGATCCACGTTTCGGGCCACGCCCCGGTGGAGGATCTCAAAACCATGCTGGCCCTCACCCGGCCCCGCTATTTTGTGCCGATCCACGGCGAACAGCGCCATCTGCACCGCCACGGCCAGTTGGCCATGGAGATGGGCGTCCCCTCGGAAAATGTGCTGGTGGTGGAAAACGGTGCCGTGGTGGAGATGGACCAAGGGGGCATCCGCCGCGCTGGCGAGGTGGCCTCGGGGCGGGTTTTCGTCGATGGCAAGGGGATCGGCGACGTGGGGGACATCGTGCTGCGGGATCGCCAACACCTGTCGGAGGATGGTTTGGTGGTGGCTTTCCTGGTGGTGGAAAAAGAGTCGGACCGGGTGCTGCAAGGGCCGGAACTGCTCACCCGGGGGGTGATTCACGAGGACGAAAATCCCGAACTGTTGGCCGCCGCCCGGGAATCGGTGCTGGAGGCCCTGGCCATGGGCCCCCGGGGCATGGATTTCCGCGACGAGGAGGAGGCGGGCGTCAAGGAGCTGACGAGCCGCGCCCTGCGTCGGTTTTTCAAAAAGCGGCTGGGCCGCCGCCCCATGGTCCTGCCGGTGGTGATGGAGATGTGATCCGGCCCCCGCCGCGCCCGCCCTCGCCCCGCCCGGGATTCCCCCCCATGTCGCGGGCTCCAACGCCTCATTGCCCCGGCCCCCTCCCTCGGCGCGCATCTTGCAACTCGAAGGATGGATTCGGGAAGCTCCTCCCCCCGCGTGGTGCCATCTCCTGGAAAATGGTTCAAATGACGGGGAATAGCCATCCCAATTAAGATGGGCGCACCTGGAACTTGAGGGAGCGAGGAACTCATTCCCAAAATAGATCGTCATTCCCGCGAAAGCGGGAATCCAGCCGTTGTTTCCATGCGCCGCACCCCATCACCACGACAAAATAGTCGCCCACAGCACGGAGGATCAAATAATTAATAAATTAATCAATTAATTACGAATAGACCGTAGACTAACTCTCGCCGCCTGAATGAAACTCTGTCCATTTCATTTTGGCCGCGTGATCGGCGTTTCAAAGACACAGAGACTGGATTCCCGCTTTCGCGGGAATGACGTTTTCGTGTAAAAGTAATTGGTTGCGCCCCCCAACACCGCTTGAGACCATGCGCCAATTCTAAATGAAACGACTATAATTCATGGTCCGCGCCCCGCCCCGCCTCGCCCCATGGCGAGGAGAGGACGGGCGTTCGTTCGTTGACGGGATTCCCCTGGGGGAGTCCCCATCCGTGATGGAGTGGTTCTTTGTGGCCGCCGGCAATCAATACAAAGCGCGCAAGGTAGAAATCGCCACTCGCCGGGTCTCGCTGGTGCGGGAGATCCTGGGCTTGGTGGTGTTGACCCTTTCCGCCTTCTCCGCCCTCTGCCTGCTTTCGTACCACGGCAGCGACCCGTCGTTCAACCACGCGGGCCACTCGACGGTGCGCAATCTGGGGGGATTGGCGGGGGCCTATTTGTCGGATCTGCTGCTGCAACTGCTGGGGTTGGCGGCGGTTTGGGTTCCGATTCTGGGCATGGCGCAAGGGGTGCGCATGTTGCGCCGCTCCACCATGGGCGTTCCCTTGTGGGACCGCCTGCTGGCGACGCCGGTGCTGGTCGGTTCCTGCGCCATTCTGCTCCGTGATCATTTCGGACCGCTGCGGGAGCTGCTGCCCGCCGGGGCGGGGGGGGTGGCGGGCAAGCTGGGCGGCGAGTTGATGCGACGCAATTTCGGCGGTCCCGGTGGGTCGCTGCTGCTGCTGGTGCTGGCCCTGCTGGCCTTGATGGTGATCACCCGTTTCTCCTTCGTCGATTTTTTCGAGAGCCTTCGTCTCTGGTTCGAGGGTCGCGACCTGACCCGGGAGCCGGAGCCCAACCGGGCGACCCGCTCGTCCCAGCCCTCCCTCTCCCCGGGCGCGTTGGAAAACGTGAAATTGCGTTTGATGCTGGGATGGCAAACCCTGTTGGGGTGGCGCACCCGTCTCCAGGAGCGGCGCAAGCGGGACGAGGAGCGGCAACGGCGGCAACAATCCCAGCCCGCCTTCCACCAGCGCCCCGAGCCGGTGATTATCGACTCCCCCATGGACGATCTTCCCCCGCGCAAGGAGCGGGTGGAACCGATGATGGAGGAGGAGAAGAGCGCCCCCCCCGCTCAACGGCGGAAAAAGGCGACCCCGTCGGCGGATCCTCTCCCCCCCGAGCCCGCCCTGGACGCCCCGCGGACCTCTTCCCCCGAGGAGGCGGCGGACGATTTTCGCATCGATCCCCAGGCCCGGGCCGGTCGGTCGGCCTT
>JADGAP010000054.1 GCA_015231965.1 Magnetococcales bacterium
CACCGGAGCCCCCCGCCGCCCCGCCCGTCTCCCCCGAACCCGAACTTCCCCCCGAACCGGCGGCGGAGCTTCCCCCCGAAGCGCCGCTGGAATGCGGAACCGTGTTCAATCCGCCGCCGGAGTCGGAGCCGATGACGCCGGAGTGCGGGACCGTGTTCAACCCGCCGCCGGAGCCCGAATCTCCCCCCGCGCCGGAACCGGAACTTCCCCGCGTCCCCGAACCTCCGTCCGAGGTCGCCGCCGTCGCGTCGCCGGAGGATGGAACCCTGCTGGCCCCCGGACCCGGTCCGTTGGGCGATGGGGGAAATCTCGTCGCCCCGGAGGGGGTGACGCTGCTCATCCAGGGGGGAACGGAGCCCCATCGCGCCATTCCGCTGGCCGTCGGACGCCACCGGCTGGGGCGGGGAGAGGGGGTGGAGGTTCCCCTGGACAACAAGTTCATCTCCCGGGAACACCTGACCCTCACCGTCGAGGAGACGGGGGTGGCGCTGGAGGTGCTGTCGTCCAAGGGAGGGGTGAAGGTCAACCATCAGCCGGTGGACCGAACCCGGCTGAGGGATCGGGATCGCATCGAACTTTACCCCTACTTCCTGGAACTCCGCTCCACCCGAACGGTGGATCGGGCCCCGTCCTCCCCCGGTCAGGCGGAGACCCTGCCCCCGGTGCGGCTGGTCAACACGGCCAATGGGACGATGTTCCCCCTGACGCAGGAGGTCAACGTTCTCGGTCGGGTTCCCGAATCGGCGGTTTTTCTGGAAAGCCCCTTCGTCTCCCGCCAGCACGCCGAAATTCGCCTCACCGGGGAGAACGTCTACCAACTGACCCTGCTCAACACCGCCAAGTCGGTGAGCGTCAACGGAACTCCCGTCACCACCCGGCGGCTGTTCCACGGCGACCGGATCACGATCGAGGATTTCACCCTCGTCTTCACCTCCGAGCGCCCGGAGGATGGTCGGGATCCGGCGGGGGAGGCCACCATCTATCGCGGGGCCGAGCCGGGGCCAGGCTTCGGCGGCGGCACCCCCTCCGCCCCCTCCGCCGGGGACGAGGAGCGGACCATCATGGCCGGTCATGGGACGGCACCCCCTCCCCAGGTGGGGCCGCGACTGATCCGCCATCGGGCCAACCGCCCCGATGAAACCCTGCCCATCCGCCATCCGGAAATCACCGTGGGCCGGGCCGCCGATTGCGACCTCCACCTGGACGACCCCACCGTCTCCAAGCATCACCTCCAGCTGACCCAGCGCCCCGAGGGAATTTTCGCCCAGCCCGCCGCCGAAACCGTGCGGGTGCTGATCAACGGCAAACCGGCGACGGAGCCCCAGCAGATTTTCAACGGCGACCGGCTGCAACTGGGGGACGCCCTCTTTTCCTTCCTCTCGGACCGGCCCGAGGATCAACGCCCGGAGGCCCCCCCGGAGGCCCCGCCCCAACCCCCCAGTCGCGCCCCCCTGCTGCTACTGCTGGCGGCGGGCGTAGCGGGGGTGGGCTATCTGGCCTGGAACCAGTGGGTGGAGCCCGCCCGGCTGGAGGCCCTGCTCACCGAGGCCGCCCCCCTGGCGGAGGCGGACCAATACGAAAAAGCCGCCAAAACCCTGGAGCCGACGCTGCTCCCCGGGGTGCGGGAGGATATCGTCGAGCGGGGGCGGAAGCTGCTGGCCCGCGCCATCTTCCTGCGGGTGAAAAATTGGCTGGAAGGGGAGAAGTTGGCCGAGGCCAAGGATTTTCTCGTCCAATATTTGCGTTCCCACGGCGGGGGCGAGGAGACCGACGCCCTGTGGGCGATCCTGGATCAACTCCGGCTCAATCTGGGAAAGCAGCACGAGAAGGAGTCCCGCCCCAGCGAGGCGATGCGGGAGTATCTGGCCATCCGCTCCGAATCGGCCCAATTCCCCGAGGCCCAGCAGGCCATCAGCCGATTGTGGCTGGAGCAGCAAAAAGGCCGGGCGGCGGCGGATCAAGGGCGTAGCGTGGCGGCGCTGCTGGAAAAGGCCGAGGCGGCCTTCAGTCGGCAAAACTATCTCACCCCGCCGGAGGACAACGCCTACACCTTCTTTCGCATGGCCCTGGCCCACGCCCCGGAAAACGCCCCGGCCCTCTCCGGTCTCGAACGGATCAAGAGCGTCTACCGGGAGTCGGGAGAGGCCCGGTTCAACGCCAAGGAGTTCGCCCAGGCCCGGGAGGAGTTTCAACGGCTGCTGGTGATGGATCCGGCCAACGAGGAGGCGCGTCGGCGCTTGGCGGAGGTGGACCAGTCCCTGGAGGCGGAGCGTCAGGCCAAGCGTCAGGCCGAGGCCAAGGCCCGGCCCGCCGAGGCCCGCTCCGACGGCAAGGGCGAGGCCAAGCCCGCCGCCGAAGCCAAATCCGACGGCAAAGCCGCCGCCAGGGCCGCCGCCGCCAGCAAGCAGGAGGCGGCCCGCCAGGAGCGGGTGCGTAAACTGTTGGAGGAGCAAGGGGTGGAGTCCAACTGGATCATGGACTACCTGTTCACCGATCAACCGGGTCAAGCCGGTTCACAAGCCAAGCCGGAGGATTCGCCGTGGAAGTGACGTTGGGGGCTGGGAAGGGGGGATCGTCCTCCCGTCGTGGGAACGGTCGGGGGATCGCCCTGGCCCTGCTGGCGGGGGGCGCGGCGGTCCTGTCGGGGTGCGTCGCCGACGGGGTGATGGACAAGATCAAGGGCGGCGAACCCGAGGTCGCCTCCGACCTCCCCAGCCGGGTGGCGGTGCTGCCCTTCCGCAACAGCGCGTCGGACCCCCAGGCCTCGGAGATCACCCGGAGGCTCTTCTTCAACTTTTTCAGCGCCCTCAACTACCACGACGTGGAAATTTCCACGGTGGACCGGGTGCTGAAGGAAAAACGTCTGACCGAGGCGATGCTGCAATGGGAGGACGCCCGCCTCGCCCTGGCCTGTCAGGCGTTGGGGGTGGATGGGGTGATTCGCGGCGAAGTCACCGACTATGGCAAGGTCTACGCCGTCCTCTACACCCATCGTCAGGTGGGGATGAAAACCGAGTTGGTGCGCTGCCGCGACGGCAAAAAAATGTGGGCCAAGGAGGATGTTCTGACCGAGCGGGAGGGGGGCATGGCCCTGGACCTCACCGGCTTGGCCATGGCGGTCATCAAAAATCTGGTCAGCTACAACACCTCCAACACCATGCAGACGGCGGTGGGGTTGTGCATGCGCATGGCGGGGGAGGTTCCCAATCCGCCCCAGTTGTCCGATCCCCCGCCCAAAATCACCCTGCTGGCCCACAACGGGGTGGAAAAATTTCTCACCCCCGGCGAGAAGCTGAAGGCCGTGCTGCTGGGCGACCCGGGGCAATCCGCCCGCTGGACCCCCGCCCCCGGCCTGGAGGAGCGGCCCATGGAGGAGAAATCCCGGGGGGTCTACGCCGGGGAGTACACGGTGCAAGAGGGGGATCGGCGGGTGGGGGCGCTGCCCGTCGCCACCCTGATCGGCAAGAGCGGATCGGTGAACCAGTGGCTGGACGTGCTGGGCGGGGTCAACCTGGGCCGACCGACGGCGCTGCCCCAATTGCTGGAAGAGAATCGCACCCTCACCGCCGCCCAAAGCCCCTATCTCATTGATCAGGTGCTGGTGGTCAAGGCCGGGGCGACCCTCACCGTGGAGCCGGGGGTGGTGTTGTGGGTGCAGGGCAAGGGGATCGTGATCAAGGGCGGGCTGGAGATTCGCGGCACGGCGGAGGATCCGGTGCGGTTGCTCGGCTTCGGCGGCGGGGAGCGGTGGCTGGGGGTGTTGGTGGATCAGGCCGCCCAGCCGGTGACGCTGGAGCATTTCCAGATTTCCGGAGCCCAGACCGGGATCAAGGCGCGCAAGTCCAACGTGACGGTGCGCCATGGACTGATCCGCGACAACGGCTATGGCGTGGTGGCGGAGGGAGGTTCGCTGGATCTTCGGGAGAGCCTGATTCGGGATTCGGAAAAGGTCGGGCTGGCCTTGAAGGAGACGGCGGGCCAGGTGAGCCGCACGTTGATTTTGGAAAATCGCGGCGGCGGGGTGCAGGTCAAGGAGGCCGCCATCACGTTGCAGGGCAACGATCTTTACGGCAATGGTCCGTGGGAGTTGCGCAACGATGGGGCCGCCCCCTTCCAGGCCGGGGGCAATTGGTGGGGACAGGGCGAGGCCGACAAAACGTCGGTGCAGGGGGAGGTGGTCCTGAAGCCGATGCTGACCCAGTCGGCGCTGAAAAAAGAGGCGGGGAAGTAATTCTATCGTCGCTTCAACCCGGATCAATGGGATGGTCCGCCCCGTTCGGCACTGGGCTCCGACCGTTCCACGCCAAACCAACAAAATCAAAATCAATAGGCTAAGCGATTTCGGCGGATCGTAGGGCAGTTCCAGTTCAGCATTGCACATCCGGTCAAGCGGCGTCTGGGGGTGCAACCAACTTTATAACGACGAAATCGTCCTTCCCGCCTTCCCGGGCAGGACATTTTCGTGGTGGAGGAGTCGGTTGCATAACCCAGGTGCCGCTTGACGACAGGTGCAATTTTGAAATGGAATGGCTCTAACCCCGGAGCGGTTCGCCGTATTGGCAGCGTGTGCAACATACTGATGCCGCCTGGGTTCACGACCGTGTGATCACTCCTTTGTCAACACTCGCTTTTCCACCTGGCGCAGTTCGTCCTGGCGCGCCTCGCCGCCCAGGACGGCGTGGCGAAAGGCGGGGCTGTCGGGCAGCTCGATGCGCCAGCCGGAAACCTCCATGGCCGCCAGCTCCCCCGAGTTCAGGCGGAAGTCCAGCACATGGCCGCCGCTTTGGCGATCCTTGGCGAGAAAATGGAAATGGAAGCCGGGAACGTTGATCCCCTTGGCGTAGGCGGGAAAACGAAACCCCACCAGGGTTCCCTCCAGGGATTCCAACACAAACTCCCGCTGCTCCTGGACCACTTCCGCCAGGCGACGGAAAGGCGGGGTTTGACGGGGTACGCTGCGCACCCGCACCCGCTCGAAGGAGCCCTCCACCCGCAGGGCGGCGATGTGGTTGTCCCCCCCCGACCAACCGGCGACCCGGGACTCCAGGGAGGCCAGGGTCTCCCCCACCGGCAGGGTGAGTTGGCGTTGCGGGGCGAAAGGGACGACCACCGCAAAGGGCGTGGTGGTTTGATGGGACAAGCGATGGACCGAGCCATCCACCCGCACCTGATAAAAGCCACCGTCCAACACCACCAGCTCGCCGTCCAGCCGGTCCACGGTTCCCAGACCGAAATCCCCCGCCTCGGCTAGCCGGGCGAGGGTGGTTTCGCCGCCATAACCGCCGTTGAGCAGCGCCTCGATGGTGGACGCCTGAAAGACCGTCCCCGGCTCCGCTCCCGCCAGGGCGATCCACCCCAGCAGCGCCGCCCCGACCAGTCCGGCCCCCCATCGCCGCCAACGGTTCACGCCGCCCCCTTTTCGTTGATCCGCTGCGAGGCCTCCAGATAAAGCTGATCCATCAGCTTGAACAAATTGCGCCGGATGTCGTTGAAACGATCCATCTCCTTCACCGCCTCGGTGAGTTTTTCCTGAGTAGTCAGGCGCACCACCTCCCGGGCGGTTTCGTGGACCGTCAGATGGACCTCGCCCATTTTCTGGAAGACGTTCATATCGCCGAACAACTCGGTCCCCTGGGAGTAGTACCACTTGCCCAGGTCGCACTCCCGCCCGCTGGCCACCTGTTCGGGACGCAGCGCGGTGCGTCCGCGAATGACGTATTCCAGCTTGCCCAACCATTTGAGATGGGCCTGTTTGACCACCTTGACGTCGAAGGCGGCGGAGCCGATGTGGAATCCCTCGCCGGAAGCCGCCAGGGCCGCCGTGGTCTCCTGGATCACCCCGGTGAGCATGTTGAGATGATGGGCCGATCCCCCCAAATAATGGATGAGACGGATGGCGTCGATCATCATTTTTTGCACCTGGGCCGAGGCGGCGTAAATCTCCATGGAGGCCTGCTCGATGGAAGCCGCCCGCCGCCGGGCGTCGGCGCTGTCGTTGGCCACCTGGTCGGCGGCTCGGGAGACCTTGCCGGCGGAGCGGGCGATCTCCTCGGTACCGGAGGCCGCCTCCAGGGCGGCGCGGGCCACCTCGTCGGCGGCGTGCTTCAACTCGGCGGCGTTGCCCGTCACCTCCCGGGCCGCCTGGGAAACCTGCCCCATGGAGTGGGAAATGCCCGAAACCGACCGCCCCTGCTCATCCACCGAACGGGTGATCTCCAGATTGGAATCGCGGATCTCCCGGATCATGTCCGTCACCCGTTCGGTGGCGGCGGCGGCGTCCAGGGTGCGATTTTGCATCTCGGAGGAGCGATCCTCGATCATGCGGGTGGCCTCCGCCGTTTGACGGGCCAACTCCTTGACCTCGTTGGCCACCACCGCGAACCCCTTGCCCGCCTCCCCGGCCCCCGCCGCCTCGATGGCGGCATTGAGGGCCAGCATGTTGGTTTGACTGGCGATGGTCTTGATCACCCCCACCACCTTGCGAATTTCCGACGCCGAGCGGGAGAGATCCTCCATCACCGTCAGGGTCTCCCCGGCGTGGCGGTTGGCCTCCTCCGACTTTTTGTCCGCCTCCTGGCAGCGGCGGCGCACCCCGTCCAACGAGACGTTCATCTTGCGCACCGCCTCGGCCACCGTCTCCACCGACTCGTTGACCCGACCCAGGTTGCCGTTGACCTCGGAAATGTTGCTGGTCATCTGCTCGGCGGCGGCGGCCATCGCCCCGACGTTTTGACTGGCCTGCTCGGAGGCGGCGGCGATGGAACTGACATTGCCCGAAAGGGCCTCCGCCGAATCCGACACCGAATCGATGCGCTGGCTGGCAACCTGAATGTCCTCCCGCAATTGGCCGGTCATGGCGTCCAAACGGTCGTTCTCCTTGACCACGCCTTCGGCCAGGCTGTACGTGGACTTGGCGTCCGCGCCGATGGCCTTTTCCACCTCCGCCAGTTCGTTGACCACGGCGGTGATGGTGGCCGATTGCAACTCCACCAGCCGCAAATTGTGCCGCAGATTGTCCCGCACCCCCACCAGATTGCCCGCCACGCTGTCGCCGGAGGAGACGGTCATGGCCCCGGTCAGATCCCCGCGACCCAGTTGCTTCAAGAAGACCAGCAGCGGCCCCAATTCAATGCCCACCTGTTGCAACAACCCCCGGGCGATGGTCAGGCTCAAAAGCAACGTCACCCCCAGGGCGATCACCACCCCTACCGTCACCCCCCGCCGCAGATTGGCCAAGGATTGGACCACCGAATCGATGTCGATGTGGATCTGGTCGGTTTGATAGACCACCATCGGCCCCAGCAACGCCGAAAGATCATCGGCGGCTCCGTCGAAGGAGGTCATGAGCTGGTGACCGCCCGCGGCATCCCCCTTGGCGTAGGTTTCGGCCATCTTCCAGCCGGTGTCGAAATAGGTTTCAAACTGCCCCTTGATGTCCTGCAACACTCCTTCGTTGCCCGGATCCGCCGCCGCCACCAGGGGCAGCAATTCGGTAAAATAGACGGCGAACTGCTCCTTGTGCTTTTTCGCCTCGGCCAGGGAGTTGTCCACCTCCTTCTTGTCCAGGGAGAGGCTGGCGTCGGTGAGCCACTGCTGCACTTGGGAAACGCCATAGCGCATCTCCATCACCAGCACCGCCGCCCGCAGCCGGTTTTGGTCGGCCAGACGCAGTTCCTGTTGGGCGTTTCCCGTCAACCAGGCCACCCACCCCCCGAACAAGGCCAGCAACGCCAACGGAAAGGCGCTGACGAAGATCAGTCGCGTCAATACTTTGCGACGATTCAAAAACGCTTGCAGCATGGGCTCTTCCCCCCTCGATCGGTCAGCCTTTTTGAGAACTCTGCTCCCCCGTCAACGCCCCACCCTCCTCCATGATTCGGCGTTGCGGCGGCCCCCCCGTCCGGAGTTCCTCCGGTTGGCTCCCCGTCCCCAACCAGGGACAAGGAGGCGAGTACATCCTCCATGACCAACCAACATCCCGATGTTACGATCCTTTTAAAGAAAAACACCCTCTCCCGGTCTGATTTCAGGGAGCGGAAGAGGGGAAATCCTTACATTATGTTGCATGAAACCGGAGACGATTTACAGTGCATACCGTTCCAGGCCAAGCTCCGGATGCTGATCCAGGGCGGCGGCCGGGCCCAGCACCGCGATGTTGGCCCGCTCCTCCAGCAGCAGCCGGGCGGCCACCTGCCGCAGCTCGTCCAGGGTGACCGACAGCACCTGCTGGCGATAGGCCCGACGGCGTTCCGGGGTCCGGCCGTGAAGCCGGTCGTGGAAGGCGCGCTTGGCCTCGCCGGCGGGGGAGGCGGGACGGTCGATGGCGCTGATCACCCCCAACACCGCCTCCTCCAACTGCCGCTCCTCCTGACCCCCAGCCTGCAACCACGCCAGGGAGGCGGAAAAGTCGTCCAGGGTTTCGCTCAATCGGGGGTCGCGGTAGGAGAAGAAGCGGAAGGAGCCGCTGTCGCCGTCGTACCCGGCACCGGAGCCGTAGGCCCCCCCCTGTTCCCGAATCGCCCGATGGAGATAGCCGTTTTTCAGCAACTGCCCCAGCACCGTCAGACGGGGGGCGTCGGGATGGAGATAGGGAACGGCGGGATAGACCTTGGCGCAAAATTGCACGTTGGAGGCGGCGCTCCACCCCTGCCGAGTCGGTCTCCCTTCCCCCAGCGGGGCGAAGCCCATGGGCGGTTGATCCAAGCGGGCCGCCGGGGCCTGACCGTCCCACTGGTCGGCCAGGGCCTTTTCCCACTCGGCGAAAAACCGCTCCTCCCCCACCACCACCAGACGGCGCGGGGCGACGGCCAGTTTTTGCCGCAACCCCTCCATCCGTTCCGCCAGTTGGGCCAGGGCGGCGGGATCACCCAGGGCGGCGTCCAGGCTCTTGAGCCGCTGGATCGCCGAAAGCCCCCCCCACCGGTCGCTCAGGGCGGCGGCGGGGGTCAATCCGGCGGAGGCGGCGGAGAGGACCAGGGAGTGGCCATGATCCGTCACCCGGGATTCGGAGGCGGCCCGCATCTGGGTGATCAACTCGCGCAAGCGGTTCGTTTCGTCGAAACGGGCGGTGAAGAGGGTCTCCCGCAACAGTTGGGTCAAGGGGGCGTGGTTGCGGGCCAGCGCCTTGCCCGAGACCACGAAGACCCCCCGCGCCCCCTGCAACGCTTCCACGCTCCCCCGCACCGTCGCCCGGGCGTGGACGCCGCCCGTCACCGCCGACTGCCACGCCTGAGTGGCCAAATAGTCCCGTCCGCCGCACCCCACCTCGGTGAGGCAGGCGGAGAAGAGGGGCAGCAGCTCCCGCTCGGCGTCGTCCAACTCCGGCAGATCCAGCACCGCCTGCTGATAGACGAGCCCGTTGGTCGGTTGATCGAACCAGTGGCAAGGGGTTGCCCCCAACGCCCGCTCCCCCCCGACGGGAATGGCCAACTCCGCCGGAATGTCCTCCCGGCCCACCTTGGGCAGGATCTCCGGATCGTCCTCCGCCGTCTGCCGCTGGGCCAGGGCCTCGGCCAGGGTCGCCACCCGCTCCTTCTCCGCCTGCGAAAGGGCGGCCCGCAGTTGCGCCAGTTGGGCCTTCTCCCGCGCCTGCTGCTCCTGGGGCAGGTGGGCGTCGGGGGTCAGCACCAGCCGCACCCGGTGGGGATTGTCCAACAGCCAGCGCCGGGCCAATCCCTTGATCATGTCCGGGTCGGCGATCTCCCGCCGCAGTTCGTCCAGCACCGGATCCAAGGCCAGCAGCGAGGCCGGGTCGCCGCCGTGCAGCGCTGCGGGAAGGGCGTTCATCATCAGCTTGAGGCCGTAAGGATAGCCGTCCCCCCCCACCTCCCGCTGGGCCAACTCCAGTTGATGCAGCACCGCCTCCACCCGTTCCGGCTCCACCCCCTCCTCCGCCACCCGGCGGATCACCCCCATCACCAGCTCTTCCACCGCCTCCGCCCGCTCCGGCTCCGACCCCTCGACGCCGCAGACGAAGAGCATCTCCTTCATCGAGTCGTCCAGCCCGCCGATGGGAGAGGGCGCCCCGCCCAGTTCGGTGGTCTCCAGGGCGAGGAGCAGCGGCGAGGAGCTATTGTCCATCAGCACCCCTTCCAGCAGATGGCCCAGCAGCAGCGTCTTGAGTTCGACGCTGGAGCCCCACAGCCACCCCAGCACGATGTGGGTCTTCTCCTCCGGCGATTCGTTGGGGGCGATGGCGTAACGTCCCGTCGTGGTGACGGGGGCGGTCAGGCGGGTTTCGTCGGGCACCTTCCAGTCGATGGGAATGGCCTGGAAGCGGTGCAACGCCTGGCGCTCGAACCGCTCCTGCAGCGCCTCGACGGGCAGGTCGCCGTAGGTCATGAACACGGCGTTGGACGGATGATAGTGACGGGCGTGGAACGATTTCAGACCTTCCCAGGTCAGATTGGGTATGGCCTCGGGATCGCCGCCGCTGTTGTGGCGGTAGGTGGTCTCGGGAAACATTTTCGCCGACAGCGCCTGCCACAACACCCGGGGCGGCGCGCTCATCGCCCCCTTCATCTCGTTGAACACCACCCCCTTGAACAGCAACTCCGACTCAGGGTTCCCCGCCTCGGCCCACTCCACCCGCCACCCCTCCTGGGCGAAATCCAGGGCGTCCAGGCGGGGGAAAAAGGCGGCGTCCAGATAGACGTCCAGCAGATTGAAATAGTCCTTGCGGCACTGGCTGGCGAAGGGGTAGGCCGTCCAGTCGCTGGAGGTGATGGCGTTCATGAAGGTTTGCAGCGAACGACGCAACATCATAAAAAAGGGATCCCGCACCGGATAGCGTTCGCTGCCGCACAGCGCCGTATGCTCCAAAATGTGGGCCACCCCGGTGTCGTCCTCCGGCACGGTGAGAAAAGCGACGAGAAAGGCATTGTGGGGATCCGCCGCCTCCAGGTGCAGGTGTTGCGCCCCGGTGACCCGATGGCGATAGGTGTGGGCGGTGACGTGCAGCGCCGGAATAGTTTGACTTTGCAACAATTCAAACGCGGGATGGGGCATCGATGAGGCTCCGGTCGGGACAAAAAAAGGGCGCGACGAGGGCCGCGACTTGGGGGGCGACCGGGGGCGCGACGACAGGTCGCGCGGCCCGGCGGTTCACGGAAGGGTCATGCTTCAGCATGGTAGGACATCTCGCCCAAAAACAAAGGCGGAAAAATGGGGAAAAGGGCGGTGGATGATAAATTTTTCTTATGTCAATTAAATAAGATAATCGGTTGAAAGAAGCCCTGACAGTTGACTACAATGAACCCAAATCAGATTTTTAGCATATTAGCGAATCCAGGAAGAGATCCAAAAAATCCCCTTCCCGGAGTCGTGGTTTGCCTGCACGTCGCCGACGCTTCGTCGGCATGTCTCAAAGAGCGGTTCTCTCGGGTCCCAACCTTCTCGCTGTCCGCCGAACGCCCACAAGCCCCGGCGGCCTCGAGGAGGCTACACGATGGCGCGGAGGTGCGTTATGGCGGATGGACAAGCCGCAAGCCAAACGATCCTGGTGGTCGGCGGCGGAATGAGCGGACTGACCGCGGCGGTGGAAGCCGCCGAGGTGGGTCGCGATGTGATCCTGGTGGAAAAACGCCCCTATCTGGGAGGACGGGTGGCGCAACTCAACAAGTACTTTCCCAAGCTCTGCACCCCGGCGTGCGGGCTGGAGATCAACTACCAACGGGTGCGCAACAATCCCCGCATCACCGTGCTGACCCTGACCGAGGTGCAAGAGATCCAGGGGTCGGAAGGGGACTATACCGTGCGGTTGAGGGAAAATCCCCGCTTCGTCAACGAAAAATGCACCGCATGCGGCGAATGTGCCAAGGCCTGCGACGCCGAGGTGGACGATGAGTTCAACTTCGGGCTGAGCAAGGTCAAGGCGGTTGGCAACGGCCACAACATGGCCTACCCCAACCGCTACGCCATGAGCCCCGAGTTCGCCAAAACCCCCGAGGCGGAAAAGCTGGTCGCCGTCTGCCCGGTGGGGGCCATCGAACCCAAGATGGAGGCGAAAGAGTCCACCCTGCACATCTCCAGCATCATCTGGGCCACCGGCTGGACCCCCTACGACGCGAGCAAAATCCGCCCCTACGGCTACGGTCGCATCCCCAACGTCACCACGAACATGCGCATCGAGCGGATGGCCAACAAGTTCGGCCCTTCCGGCGGCAAAATCGTCCGGGACGACGGCAAGGAGATCAAGAACGTCGCCTTCATCCAGTGCGCCGGCTCCCGGGATCACAACTACCTGCCCTTCTGCTCCCGCATCTGCTGCCTGGCCTCCATGAAGCAGACCACGTATGTGCGGGAACAGTTCCCCGACGCCAAGATCACCATCTACTACATCGACCTGCGGGCCATGGACCGTTACGAGGCCTTCCAAAAGAAGATCGAGGCGGATCAGGGCATTCGCTGGATCAAATCCAAGCCCGCCCGCATCGACGCGGACCTGGAGAGCCGCAGCCCCATCGTCATCGGCGAGGACACCCTGACCGGGGTGCGCTACGCCGACAAGTACGATCTGGTGGTGCTGGCCACCGGCATGGAGCCCAACATCGCCGCCTCGCCGGTTCCCGCCTCTGGAATGACCTATGACGCCTACGGCTTCCTGGCCAATGCGACAACGGGAATCGTGGGGACGGGGTGCGCCACCGGACCCCAGGACGTGTCCGGCTCGGTGCAGGCCAGCACGGCGGCGGCGCTGAAAGCGATTCAGAGCGCGGCGAAAGCGAGGGGATGACGGACCATGGAGAAAAAGATCGGTTGTTACATCTGCACGGGCTGCGGCATCAACGAAGCCCTGAACGTTAAAACCCTTACCGCCACCGTCGCCAAGGAACAAAAAATTCCTCTGGTGAAAAATCACGCCATGCTCTGCTCCCCCGAAGGGGTGGAGATGATCCGCAACGACATGACGAGCGAAGGGGTCAACACCTTTTTGATCGCCGCCTGTTCGCCCCGGGTGCATGTCGAGACCTTCCGCTTCGGCACGCCGATGATCGAGCGGGTCAACCTGCGGGAGTTCGCCGTCTGGGGCCAGCCCGACGCCGCGACCGACAAGGACGCCAAGGAAGACGCCCAGGCCCTGGGCGAAGACCTGCTGCGCTTCGGCTGCATCCGGGTCAAGAAGATGAACAATCCGGAGCCGTTCGAGGACCCGGGCCTGTCCAAGACCATCCTGGTGGTGGGCGGGGGCTACTCCGGCATGACCGCCGCCAAGGGCGCCGCCGACGCCGGTTACGACGTGGTATTGGTGGAAAAGGCGGTGGAGTTGGGCGGCAAGGTGGCCAAGATGCACCGCCTCACCCCGGCCAACCCCTCCCTGCCCGGCAAGGACGGTCTCCAGGAGACCGGGGCCAAGGCGTTGTGTCTGGCGGTGGAGACCCATCCCCGGATCAAGCTCTACAAAAACGCCCGGGTCAAGCAGACGGTGGGGGCTCCCGGCCTCTTCGACGTGACCATCGATCAGGCGGGCAGCGACACCGTGGAGCGCATCGGCTCCATCGTCGTGGCCACCGGCTACAATCTCTACGATCCGAACAAGCTGGGCCACCTGGGCTATGGGGCCTCGCCGGACGTGATCACCGCCTGGGACTTCGAGCAGATGGCCCGCGAGGGACGCATCGTGCGCAAGTCCGACGGCCTGCCGGCCAAGCGGGTCGCCTTTGTGCAGTGCGCCGGCAGCCGCGACAAAAATCACCTGGAATACTGCTCCTCCACCTGCTGCACCGTGTCGATGAAGCAGGCCCTCTACGTCATCGATCAGTACAAGAACGAGGCCTCCACCTGCGTCATCTACCAGGAGATCCGCACCCCGGGTCAGCTGGAGGATTTCTACCGCAAGGCGCAAAACGAGGGGGTGGTCTTCGTCAAGGGGGACGTCAAACAGGTGGCGGCCAACAGCGGCGGCGGGGTCAAGGTGCAGGTGGCCGACAAGCTGCTGCGGGGCGATGAATCGATGGAGGTCGACCTGCTGGTGCTGGCCACCGGCATGACCCCCAACATCGACACCACCGATCCCAACGTCTCCTCGAATCTCAATTTGAGCGACGAGGAGCGGGCCAAGACGGTGCTGAACCTGGACTATCGCCAGGGGGCCAGCCTGCCTTCGTTGAAGTGGGGCTTCCCCGACTCCCACTACATCTGCTTCCCCTACGAAACCCGGCGCACCGGCATCTACGTCGCCGGACCGGCGCGGCGTCCCATGGGGGCCGCCTCCAGCGCCACCGACGCCATGGGCGCGGCCCTCAAGGCGATTCAGGCGGTGGAGTCCATCTCTCGCGGCGCGGCGGTTCATCCCCGGGCGGGCGACCTCTCCTACCCCTCCTTCCGCAAGGAAGGCTGCACCCAGTGCAAGCGCTGCACCGAGGAGTGCCCCTTCGGCGCGATCAACGAGGACGACAAGGGCAACCCGCAGTTCAACCCCACCCGCTGCCGTCGTTGCGGCACCTGCATGGGGGCCTGCCCGCAGAAGATCATCTCCTTCGCCAACTATTCGGTGGACATGATCGGGGCGATGATCAAGGGCTGCGAGGTTCCTCCCGCCGAGGATGAAAAGCCCCGCATCCTGGTGCTGGCCTGCGAAAACGACGCCTATCCCGCCCTCGACATGGCGGGGATCAATCGCCAGAAGCTCAACCCCTACATCCGGGTGATTCCGGTGCGCTGCCTGGGGTCGGTGAATCTGGTGTGGATCGCCGACGCCATGTCCACCGGCTACGACGGGGTGATGCTGCTGGGCTGCCGTCACGGCGACGATTACCAGTGCCACTTCGTGCGCGGTTCGGCGCTGGCGGAAATCCGCCTCTCCAAGGTGGCGGAAACCCTCTCCCGACTGCAACTGGACTCCGCCCGGGTGCGCCTGACGGAGATCAACATCATGGACGTCGATCGGCTTCCCGGCCTGCTCGACGACTTCGTCAAGGAGGTCACGGCCCTGGGCGAACAACCCTACAAGCCGTTCTGAGCTTAACGTCACGGGCCGGGGGGGAGCCCCACTCCCCCCACGCTTCGAGGAGATGAAACCATGGCTTACGACCTTTCCTTCGCCAAGGAGGTCTACAAGACCTCCGAGGTGGGGTACTGGATCAAGATGTGCATGCAGTGCGGGGTTTGCGCCGGATCCTGTCCGTTGGGCCCCCACTGGGAGCATTCCCCCCGTCAACTCTTTCAACTGGTGCGGGCGGGCAAGATGGAGGAGGTGCTGAAAAGCGACTCCATGTGGATGTGCACCTCCTGCTACAACTGCATCGTCCGCTGCCCCCGGGGGCTGCCCATCACCCACATCGTCCACGGGCTGGCCCGCCTGGCGGTGGAAAAGGGGATGGCCGATCCCAAGCAGCCCACCCGCCGCTTCGCGGTGGAGGTCTTCTGGGACAACATCACCAGCACCGGCCGGGTGGGCGAGGCGGGGCTGACCATGAAGCTCTACTTCATCGACGGCATCGGACCCGGCATTCAGCGGGGGCTGGAGATGAAAAACCAGGCCCTGGGGATGCTCAAGACCAAGCGCCTGAACCCCATCCCCTTCCGCAGCAAGATCAAGGGCTTCGCCGGGTTCAAGGCGATGCTGGACAAGGCGTTCGAGCTGGAAGCGAAGAAGGAGTCCAACGCATGAAAGAGTTCGCCTTTTATCCGGGGTGCAGCTCCGAAAAGAACGCCTCGGCCTCGAACATGGAAAATTCCGTGCATCACATGTGCGAGATGCTCGGGGTGAAGTTGAAGGAGATCGACGACTGGAACTGCTGCAGCGCCTCCATCGGCTACGCCGGCGGCGGACATCTGCCCCGTTTGGCCCTCACCGCCCGCAATTTCGCCCTCTCCAAGCAGCAGATGGGGGATTCGCCGGTGGTGGCCAGCTGCGCCGCCTGCTGGCTGGCCCTGCGGGAGACCAACGAGCGGATGCACGAGGAGCCCGGCGTCAAGGAGAACCTGAACACCGCCCTCAAGGAGGCGGGGCTCTCCTACGACGGCAAGCTGGAGGTCAAGCATCTGGTGGAGTTGCTGGTGGACGACGCCTACGTCGGCTTCGACGCCCTCAAGGCCAAGGTCACCAAGCCCCTCACCGGGGTGAAGATGGCCGGTTACGTCGGCTGCCAGACCAACCGTCCCTTCGGCATCGCCGGGGACAATTATGAAAATCCCGAATATCTCGACCGGATGATCGAGGCCTGCGGCGCGACGGCGGTCCCCTTCCCCAAGAAGGTGGCCTGCTGCGGCGGGGCCCTGGCCTTCTCCGAGAACGAAAAATCCTGCGACCTGATCAAGGACATTCTGCAATCGGCGGTGGACAACGGGGCCGAGGTGATCGTCACCCCCTGCCCCGTCTGCCAGTTGAACGTGGAAGTCTATCAGGAGAAGGTCAACAAGCTGTTCGGCACCAACTTCGCCATCCCGGTGGTCTACTACTCGCAGTTGTTCGTCCTGGCCTGGGGCGGCGGCTGGAAAAAGGCGGCGCTGGATCAGCAAGTGGTCCCCGCCGACGTGCTGAAAAAGTTCGCGTGAGACCCGCCACGTGAGCATGTGAGATGAAAAAGCCCCCGGCGACGGGGGCTTTTTTGTGGGCGTCCAGGCGGGTCTCCCATCCATCGAATCGCTTGCGGCGACAATGGCGCGAAGAAATGTCCCGCAGACGGCTACATCTTCTCGCGCTCCAGGAAGAGCGCTTTGTCGACTTTCGAGAAAAGATCCTGATAGGGCTTTGGCTCCTGGACGGGTGCCGACCAGACGGAGCCGCCCGCATTGTTCAACGCTTTGGCAACGATGTTGATTCGGATCCGGACCGAACTCTTGGAAAGCGCATTGACCGTGCCGGAGACCTCGACCCGTCGAACGGTCTGATAGGTTCCCATTCCGGCACCCTTCCAGAACTCCACCATGGACTTGGTGGTTGAATCGACGTCTGGAAACTCGACGGCGGCGGTCACCAATCCAAGCGAGCTGTTGGCCGCACTGATGACATATCCTTCATCCTGCAAGGCGGCGATCAAGGCTTTAAGCGCGGCTTCGACCGATTGCCCCTCATACTCGCGGGATTGGAGGCTTCTGGCCTCAAGCTGGGATATTTCCCGGATGGGCGGTGCCTTTGGTCCATAGTCGCAAGCTGTGAGAAGCCCCCCTGAGAGCAACACCATCAAAGCGGGGATTGCGTGAAGCGGGTTCTTCATGGAATTCTCCTGTGCAATCGAGGGGCACCCAATTATTAGAATCGCGACGAGTGGTACGAGAAATCGCGGACTTTACGATCCGGGTCAAACTTGATGAGGATGGTCAAGGTGCTCTGGGTCGTCGTGACCGCGCCCGCCGACGATTTCATCCCGACCCCGGCTCCGCCTCCCACGTCGCCGCCCCCCCCGATCAGCAGCAGATCGACGCCACCTGAACTGGTGGAATGCACACGGGTCGTGGAGATCTTGTCGTAAACCCACACCTCCCGCCTCTGTTCATCCGTGGAGACGATGTTTGGCGAACCCAGAGCCTGGAGAACCTCCGCGCCGCTCATCCCGGCGCGGATCTCTTTTTGCACCGCGCCGACCGTCACCCTCGATGCGTCCGGATTGGCGGCGCGGACCTCCTCGGCATGCTGCGAGGCCGTCTGGCAGCCTGAAATCATCAGGCCGAGGGCCATCAGGCCGACGCGCTGAATTTGCTTTTTCATCTTCTCCTTCCTCCAATCATCTTTGTGCAACAAATTTCCGGGCAGGTCCAGGTTGATGACAAGCGGCTTCCAGTCTACCGTCCCCAATACATGGTTTCAAGTTCGCATCGACGGAAGATGCGGGATTCAAGATGCGTCAGGAAAAAGAAAGCGCGTCCTGCCACGGAAGGGCGGAGGGAAGACGACGGTGGGCGAAAAGTCCCTGCCTCCTTGGGACCGGGGGCGGAACATGGCCCGCGTCGTCCGCCAGGCGGCGGGATTTTCCCCCGAGGCACCGATTTCCAATGAGCGATTGGGAGAATTGCTCTCCCTTCAGCCGGAAATTTTTGCTAGCGCCTCTCGGGAGTTTTCCGAAGCGCCCCTCTCCCTGGCGATTCACCGGTGGAGGGGGGATCGACTTTCGTTGTATTTTCGGCGCAGCCGGGTCACGGGACGACGCTTCGAGGCGTCGCGGTGGATCGCCGACCATTTCTGGGCCAGCCCCGGCGACCACTGGCTCCCCGCCGCCGAGACTCGAACGGCGCGGCAGCAGTTCCAACGGGCCTTCGCCGCCGAATTTCTCTGTCCGATCGAGGCCCTGCGGGATCTCCTCGGCGACGACCTTTCCGAGGAACGCCTTGAAGAGTCCAGAGATCATTTCATCGTCTCGCCGTTGATGGTCCGCAGTCATTTAGCCAATCACGGGACCATCGTCTGAAGAGTTCTCCGCTCTCGCTTTCCGTCGCTCCTTCGCCATCGCATCCACCACCGGGTAAAAACACTCTCCCTCCCGCCAATGCGAGATTGGAGGGTGAACACGTTGACACGATGGCACGACGGACAGGTGGTGGCCTCCAGGGCATTCATGAAACAAACCACATCAATGTATAGTGCTTTAAGAGAGCGCAGAACCGTCGGAGCCCAGCGCCCGCGCCGCAAGGATCAAGGAAACCACGCCAATTGATTGCGCCAAAACAGCCAGGGGTTGCGCCGCTCCCCGCGGCGAACCGCCAGCGCCTCCCGCCGACCGTCCAACCGCTCCAGCAGAGCCAACCACTCCCGCGCCGTGCGATCCGCGTCATGGGGATACCCGGCCATCCGAGGCACCCATTCGGCGTATTCCGCCATCATCCGGGACAAGACCGCCTCGAACTCCGGCGGATCGAATCCCAGGCCGAATCCGGCGCAATATTCGGGCAGACAGCCGCTCATGCGATAGATCAGGGGCAGGCCGCACAACGCCCCCTCGTTTTGGTGATTCCCTCCCGGTTCGTTGCGGGATCCGGTGACATACACGTGATGGGCGCGCAACCGCTCCGCCAACGCCGCTCCGGCGCAAGGGGGCTCGTGGCGGGCGTTGATAAAGCGGAATCCGGCGGGGAGGTTGCCGATGTAAGTGAATTGGATCCGATCCCGCCACGCCGCCTCGCCCATCATCTGATCCAGGCGTTGGTAGACGTCGAACCCCTTCATCCAGTGGCCGCCCCAGTGATGGGTGACGAGGCGCAACGGCTCCCGACCATTCCAGGGGCGATACCCCCGAGGGTGATAGAGCGTCGGGTCCGATCCGTTGAGAATGACGCTCCGTTCCGGGTTGGGGCGGGAGCGCCACACCGGCAGCTCCAGCAGCCAGGAGCCCACGAAAACGGTGTGATCCGCGCCATAATTGGCCCGGGCCAACATGGAATTCATGTGATGGGTGTTTTTGCGCTCGTCGCATTCGTTGATGCGATGAATGACCAGGGCGTGGGGGTGGCGCAGCCGATGGCGCAAAATCGCCCCCATGCCAAAGGTGACGTTGGGCGAGCGCACCCGGGGATCGATGAGCAGGATGAAATCGAGATCCGGATCCCCCAGGTGGTTCACCACCTGATGTCCGGCCTCTTGCAGCCGTCGGGTCAGGGAGAGGACAAAAAAATTGCCTCCCCCCCAGGGGCCCTCCTGGGCCTTGTAGTTGATCGCCACTTTCATGGTCTGTCGTTTTCCCGGAGGAGCAACGGGGGGGATCGCCCTTCCGCCGCGGGGCATGCCAAGAGGGAGGGAGAGGCGAAAGCGAATTGACCCCGAGCGGCGGTTCAGCCGTAGCCGTAAACCAGGCGCCAATACCATTGATAAATTTCCCGCCCATAAAACAGGTGGGCCCAGGCGGCGAGGATGAGGTAGGGGCCGAAGGGGATGGGCAGGCGACGATCCCGCCCGGCGACGACCATCCAGGCGACGCCGACCACGGTTCCGATCACCGCCGAGCCGAAAATGGCCAAGGGCAGGGCCTTCCAGCCCATCCACGCCCCGATCATGGCCAGCAGCTTCACATCCCCCAACCCCATGCCCTGGCGTCCGGTGAGTTTTTCGAACCCCCAGGCGACGGCGAACAAAAATCCCCCGCCCCCCACCGCGCCGAGGAGGGCGTCCTGCCATCCGGGAAGGGGCGGCGCGGACCAGGGAAGGAAGGCGATGGCCAGTCCGACGGCGGTTCCGGGCAGGGTGATGACATCGGGCAGGATGTAGTGGTGAAAGTCGATCACCGCCAGCACGAGAAAGGCGTACCCCAGGAGCATCAAGGCGAAGGCGGGAAAGGTCAGGCCGAAACGATGCCCCACCCAGACCGTCAGCAAGGCCGCGAGGGTTTCGACGAGGGGATATTCCACCGAAATGGCGGTGCCGCAGTCGCGACAGCGGCCCCGCAGCAGCAGCCAGCCGAAAATCGGCAAATTGTCATGCCAGCGGATGGCGTGTCCGCATTGGGGGCAGCGGGAGCCGGGAAAGACGATGCTCTCGCCCAACGGAATGCGATAGGCGCAAACATTGAGAAAGCTGCCGATCACCGCCCCGAAAAGAAACAAGAGCCCCAACAGCGAAAGCGTCATGCCACGACTCCCGATCCGGCGGCGGAAGCGGCGTGGACCGGGAGGCGGCGGGGAAGGGAAAGGGGGCTCACTCTTCCTCTCCCGGGTCCACCACGAGGGGGGCGGCTCCGCCCGTCGGCAGGTTGCGATCCAGGCGCGGGGTCGGCGCGGCGGCCCCCGGGGGCAGATCCCCGGCGGCGGCGGGGGGTGGGGTGGTCTCCCGACGGGAGGGGCGGGAAGAGGCCCCGCCGCCCCCTTCGCCGCTGCGGGTCTTGCTCGTCCGTTCCACCAGTCCCTGGGGCGACAGATTGAGATTTTTGACCACCTTGCCGCTGCTCAGCCCTTCGATCTCCCGCTCCCCCACCTTGAGCTTCAAGCCAAAGGCATTGCCCGCCCACAGGGTGTACTTCTCCCCCTGGTACACCTTGAAGGTTTGACCGGGGGAGAGGACGAACTCCTTGCGGAATTCGCCGTTGATCTCCTTGATTTGCACCCACACCTTGTCGGTGGCCACCAGGGTCACCACCTCGCCCCGGGTCGGATCCCCCACCCCTTCCCAACGTTTCAGCTCCGTCACCGGCTTGGCGGCGGCACCCGCATCGGCGGCGGCGGTTTCGGCGGGAGGGGGAGACGAGGCGGGGGGCGGCGCGGAACCGGCCAGGGCCGCCACCGCTGCTTTCTGGGCAATGGAGGTGGCGCAGGAGGTGCTTTGCGATTGGATGGTCCCCATGGCCTTGATCACCGGGGCCGGTCCCGCCGCATAGCCGATACGCCAGCCGGTCATGGAGTAGGTCTTGGAAACGCCATTCATGATGATGGT
>JADGAP010000055.1 GCA_015231965.1 Magnetococcales bacterium
CCCTCCGCTTTTCTCCCGTGGTGACACTATTTTACGCCATGAATCCTAAAATGAGATAGACTGCCAAGGAGCGTCCGGGTTCGTATGTTCCGGAGGCTCATCCCCATCGCAACGCGTGGATCGTTTCGCCGCCCTCGGGAAGGGGCGACGGAGTCCGTTCCCCACGATGGCGGATCCCCGACGCCCCTCCCCGAGCCAATCCCCCCCGCCGGAGCGCCGCCCCGCCCGTTCCAACCAAAAAATTGGGAAGAGGAGCCTGGCCATGAGTGAAAGTCGGCGGCAAGACCGAATGGGGGATTTTTGGGGCGGATTGGCGGCCATGCTGGTGGCGCTGCCCTCGGCCATCGCTTACGGGGTGGCGGCCTTTACCCCGCTGGGAACCGAATATTTGGCGGCGGGGGCCATGGCCGGGGTGTTGGGAACGGTGGCCATTGGACTCCTCACCCCCGCCCTGGGCGGCGCACCGCGGTTGATCTCGGCCCCCTGCGCCCCGGCGGCGGCGGTGCTGGCCGCCCTCTCCACCGGCATGATGGCCGGAACCAACGGACTGCCGCCGGTTTCGCCCTCCCAGGCGTTGCTGTTGTTGTCGCTGGTGGCGCTGCTCTCCGGGATTTTGCAGCTCATCTACGGCGCGGCGGGGGGGGGCAAGCTGATCAAGTACATCCCCTTTCCCGTGGTCTCCGGCTATTTGAGCGGGGTGGGGGTGATCATCTTTCTCAGCCAACTGCCCAAGCTGTTGGGGCTGGCCAAGGGGACCGATCCTTGGGTGGGGGTCTTCGATCCCTCGCTGTGGCAGGGCCCGGCGGTGCTGGTGGGGTTGACCACCATCGCGGGGATGGTCATCGCGCCGCGCATCACCAAGTCCCTGCCCGCCCCGATCATCGGCCTGATCGCCGGCATGTCCCTCTATTTCCTCCTGGGGCTGTCGCGACCCGGGCTGATGGTTCTCACCGGCAATCCGCTGCTGGTCGGGCCGGTGGAGGTGGACCTCAAGGTTCTGGGGAGCGCCGCCGGCGAACGCTGGAACGCCCTGGGAGGGCTCCACATGGCCGATGTGGTGGCTTTGATCGTCCCGGCCATCACCCTCTCGGTGCTACTCTCCATCGACACCCTCAAGACCTGCGTCATCGTCGACGCCCTCACCCGCTCACGCCACCAATCCAACCGGGAGTTACTGGCCCAGGGGGCGGGCAATCTGCTCTCCGCCGTGGTCGGCGGCATGCCCGGTGCCGGAACCATGGGAGCCACCCTGGTCAGCCTTAACAGCGGAGCCCAGACCCGCCTTTCCGGCGTGCTGGAGGGGGTCTTCGCCCTGGCCGCCATGCTGGCCTTGGGAACCTTGATGGGCTGGGTTCCCATCGCCGCTTTGGCCGGCATTTTGATCGTGGTCGCCTATCGCATGGTGGACTGGCACAGCTTCCGTCTGTTGCGCCAAAAGCAGACCGCCCTGGATTTCCTGGTCATCGCCTCGGTGGTGGTGGTGGCGGTCAAGATCAACCTCATCGCCGCTGCCGGGGCGGGGGTGGCGTTGGCGGTGGCCCTTTTCCTGCGCGAGCAGGTGCGCACTCCGGTGATCCGTCGCCGGGTTCACGGCGGGCAGCTCTCCTCCAAGCGCATCCGCCTGCCCGAACAGAAGGAGATGTTGACCGCCAATGGCAGCCTGACCACCATCTGCGAGCTGCAGGGCAACCTCTTTTTCGGCACCACGGACCAGTTGTTCACTCGTCTGGAGGCGGACCTGCGCACCTGCCGCTTCCTCATTCTGGACATGCGCCACGTCCATTCGGTGGATTTCACCGCCATCCACCTGCTGGAGCAGATCGAGGCGATGCTGATGGAGCGGGGGGCCAAGCTGGTTTTCAGCGACTTGCCGCCCAGCCTCCCCACCGGGCGGGATCTGCGGCTTTATCTGGCGCAAACCGGGCTGGTGGGGGCGGCGGAGGGGATTCAAATTTTCTCCACCCTGGACGAAGCCCTGGAGTGGGCCGAGGATCGCATCATCGAGGATTACGACCGCCTCATGACCCAGGAGGAGCGTCCGTTGGAGATCCACGAAATCGATCCCTTCAAGGGGTTGCGGGAGGATCCGGGGTTGGCGGCGCTGCTGGAGGGGATGAGCGAGCGGGTGGTGGAGGCGGGGGAGACTCTCTTTCACCGGGGCGACGCGGGGGATGAGATGTACCTGATCCGTCGGGGGCGGGTGCGGGTGGTGCTGCCCCTGGAAGGGGGTCGGATTCACATCCTGGCCATCTTCGGCCAGGGCAACTTTTTTGGCGAAATGGCCTTTCTCGATCGGGGCAAGCGCTCCACCGACGCCGTCGCCGACGCCCCCACGGTGTTGTTCGGCCTCTCCCGTCGCCGTTTCGAGGAGTTTTCCCAGAACAACCCGGTGACCGCGCAGAAGGTGCTGGGACGCCTCGCCCGGGCCCTGTCCATCCGGCTGCGCTACACCAACGCCGAACTCATGGCCCTCAAGGAGAGCTGAGACCCTGCCGAGCCCGAACCGCGGGAGGTGCCGTTCCATGTTGGAGGGAGCGTCCCATGGAAGGTTCTCCTTGCGTCGCCCGGATGTTCATGAGCAAAATATAACCGTAAAGCGTGGGGTGTGATCCCCGGGGGGGGGATCTTGGCGTGGCGGGCGAGGGGGGATGGCATGGGCGAGGGATGGAATAAGGTTGTGGGCCGCCTCCAACGGGCTTGGCGTTGGGCCAAGACCGATCCCATTTCCACGTTTCCGCCACCGCCCGCCCACTTTCTGGCGTACTGGGCCGTTTTTTCCGGGGTGGTCTATTGGGCGTATCCTTCCCTGAAACCCCTGGAAGGAACGTTAGAGGAGTTGCGCAACCTGGGATTGGCGCTGGTGGGATGGGTGGGGGTTCCGCTGTTGTACTGGCGCACCATTTCCGCCAACCAGAGCGCCGAGGCGGCCTTGCTGTCGGCGGAAAACGCTTCCAAGCAGGTGGAACACACCTCCAGGCAGATCGAAATCGCCATGAGCGGCCAGCGGGCCGACCGCTTCAGCAAGGCGGTGGAACTATTGGGCAAGGAGGTGATTTCCATCCGGGTGGGGGGCATTTACGCCCTGGAGCGACTCGCCCGGGAAGCGCCGGATGAATACTATGTTCAGGTGATGCAAACCCTTTGCTCTTTCGTTCGGGAGAAGTCCAACAAGGATAAGGATGGCAATCCCAAGGACTTTCCCGAAAACGCCGAAGCGGCTTCCCCGCCCGGTGACATCGGTGCAATTATTAAGGTCATTGGAAGGCGAAACGTGGAAAAAGAGGAAGAGATTGAAGCAAGGTGGGAATTATCAAGAACCTGTGATCTTTCCAGAGCCGATTTGCGATTCATGGAACTTTATCAGAGGAATTTCCGCCGGGTGCGTTTTGAGGAAGCTGACTTGCAGGGAGCGAATCTCGTCGGGGACAAATTGCAGGGAGCGAGTCTCAGAAGTGCCAACTTGCAGGGAGCGAATCTCGTCGGGGCCAAATTGCAGGGAGCGAATCTCGAAAGGGCCAATTTGCAGGGAGCGAATCTCTTCGGGGCCTATTTACAGAGAGCGAATCTCGGAGGTGCCAAGTTGCAGGGAGCGAATCTCAAATTGGCCGATTTGCGGGGAGTGAATCTCGAAGAGGCCAATTTGCAGGGAGTGGATCTGAGGGGGGCTTTGGGACTAACTCTCTCTCAACTGGAATACGCCGGAAAGGTCGATTGGGAGAAAGTCCCGAAGGAAATAAAACAGGAAAAGGCCGCGCAAGAGGCCGCCGCCCGTCAAGCCCAGGAGACCGCCCCATCGGACGACTAATCCGAACGTTGGTAAGCCGACTGAAATAGAGAGCCGTCATTCCCGCGAAGGCGGGAATCCAGCCGTTGTGTCGTTCAACGCCTCACTTTTCACCAGTGGCGCACGAAAAATCAGGGGGGTTGGGAATGATGATTCCGTCGTGGTGATGGGGTGCGGTGCCTGGAAACAAGGACTGGATTCCCGCCTTCGCGGGAATGACGTTTTCGTGGGGGGAACGTTATAGTCGTTCCAATCCAGTTTTGAACATTGCGACTTGGGTGCATGGATGGAGTTTCGTGAAAATCTGGTCGCCTGCGGCGACGATTGGGCGCGCTGCGCCGAAGCAAAAGACGCTTCGGCTTCTCTTGAAAGCGCGCCTAAAAGCGAAAAGCAAAAGCAAAACCTTGGGGGACAGGGAACTGTCCCCCAAGCCCCCTTCACCTTTTTTTACTCGCAAAAGCAGTTGTCAGCGTTAATGGATAATCCGGGTTGAAACGACTATGGATACTCGCCTCACCCCAACCCCAAGGACTTGAGCTTGCGGTGCAGGGCGGAACGCTCCATGCCCACGGCGTCGGCGGTGCGGGAAATATTGCCGTCGAGTTTTTCCAACTGGGCTTTCAAATAGGCCCGCTCAAACTGCTCCCGGGCGTCGCGGAGATTGGCGCTGTCCAACAAAACGTCCCAGGGGGAGGGCTCGGAGGATCGCCCCTCGCCGCCGCCAGAACGAACAGGGCGGAGGAACTCCGGCAAATCCCGAGGCAAAATTTCACTCCCCGGAGCCATGATCAACAACCGCTCCACCAAATTTTTCAACTCCCGCACATTGCCCGGCCAGTGATACCCCTTGAGCGCCGCCATGGCCTCCCGGGAAAAATGGCGCACCGGCAAAACCCCCCGCTGCAACTGGATGAAATGGTCCACCAACAGGGGAATGTCCTCCAACCGCTCGCGCAACGGCGGAACCCGCAACGGCACCACATTGAGCCGATAATAAAGATCCTCGCGGAACCGCCCGGCGGCGATTTCATCCGGGAGATTTTTGTTGGAGGCGGCGATCACCCGCACATTGACCCGCAACTCCTGACCCCCCCCCACCCGCTCGAAACGCTGCTCCTGCAACACCCGCAAAATTTTGGCCTGGGTCTTGAGGGACATGTCGCCGATCTCGTCGAGAAAAACCGAACCCCCATCCCCCTGCTCGAACCGCCCGATGCGCTGGGTGACGGCCCCGGGGAAAGCCCCCGCCTCGTGGCCGAACAACTCGCTCTCGATAAACTGCTCCAGAATGGCCGCCGAGTTGACCGGAATGAACGGACGATTGGAACGCTCCGAGCGCAGATGGATCTGCCGCGCCGCTACCTCCTTGCCCGCGCCGTTCTCCCCGGTGATCAACACCCACGCCGAGGTGGAGGCCACCCGCTGGATCTGCTGGGCCAAGGCCCGCATCACCGGAGTCTCCCCCACCATCACCGGTTCGGCCCCCATGCGAGCCTTCAACGCTTGGTTTTCCTGGGAGAGGGTGAACTCCCGCATCGCCCGTTCCAGCAACAGCAGCACCCGGTCCAGATAGAGAGGCTTTTCGAGAAAATCGTAGGCCCCCATCTTGGTGGCCGACACCGCCGTGTCGATGGTCCCATGGCCGGACATCATGATCACCGGCAACTCGGGATGCTTTTTCTTGATCCGACGCAAGGTTTCGATGCCGTCGATGCCCTCCATCCAAATGTCCAGCATCACCGTCTGCACGGCATGATGGGCCAGTTGGGTCAGGGCCTCCTCGCCGGAGGCGGCCTCCAGCACGGCGTAGGATTCATCCTCCAGAATGCCCCGCAAACTGGAGCGGATGGGTTCCTCGTCGTCCACGATCAACACGGTGGGATTCATGGCGGATCACTCGCGGCGCATGTTTCAGGTTGTCATGGGCTGGGGCTTGACGCCCTCGCTAGCGGGGTCGTTTGAACGTGTCGCGGCGGCGGGGGATTGTCGTTTACATGTTGTTTCAACGAATAACATCTTTTACTGATATACGCATCCTTCGGAGAGGCATGAATAGAGAACGCATGTCAGCAATGGATCATATTGGCGCAGGAGCGCATAATCATCGGCTGAAATTGATAGTTAAAATCGCGGGATATTGGGGTGGCCGGACGCGGTGGGAGGTTTTGCGCCTCTTTTCGGAACGTTGGGGATGGGATAAAACGAAGGAGACCAGAGGGCGGAACCGGAGCCGATGGCCCGGGGTCGAAGGCGTTGAGGGGCGTGGCGTGGTTGCCCCGGGACGGTTCCAGGCGGTTCAGGCGGGGTGGGGAAGAAAGGATCGATCATGACATCGGCGCGGCAGGCGGCTCATCAGGCGGCGTTGCAAATCGAGGGGGTGTTGTTGGGCAAGCGGGAGCGGGTGCGGCTGGCCCTGGCCTGTTTGCTGGCGCGGGGCCATCTGCTCATCGAGGACATTCCCGGGGTGGGCAAGACGTTGCTGGCCCACGCCCTGGCCCAAACCTTGGGGTTGCGCTTCCAGCGCATCCAGTTCACCAGCGACCTGCTACCCGCCGACATTCTCGGGGTGACGGTTTTTGAGCGGGAGAGCGGGGCGTTCCTCTTTCGTCCCGGACCGATCTTCGCCCAGGTGGTGTTGGCCGACGAGGTCAACCGGGCCACCCCCAAGGCCCAAAGCGCCCTGCTGGAGGCGATGGAGGAGGGACAGGTGACGGTGGAGGGGCGGAGTCAGCCCTTGCCCGCGCCGTTTTTTGTCATCGCGACGCAAAATCCCGACAAGCAGGTGGGGGTGTTTCCCCTGCCCGAATCCCAGTTGGACCGCTTTCTCATGCGCATCGATCTGGGCTATCCCGACCGCGCCTCGGAGCGGGAGCTGCTGCAAGGGGAGGATCGGCGGGAGATCCTGGCCCGCTTGAAACCCTGCCTGGAACCGGCGGAACTGATCCCGTTGCAGGAGGCGGCGGCCCGGGTTCACGTCGCCCCGGCGCTGTTGGACTATCTCCAGCAATTGCTGCACTACAGCCGGAAGACGCCCCATTTTCTCACCGGATTGTCGCCCCGGGCGGGGTTGGCGCTACTGCGGGGGGCCAAGGCTTGGGCTTTTCTGGAAGGACGGGATCATGTGATTCCGGAAGATCTGCAAGCGGTGTTGCCCTCTGTGGCGGGACACCGACTGCGGGCCGTCTCCGCCAGCGGCGTCGATCCGGCGGAACATTTGCTTTCCGCCGTCGCCATCCCGTGATTCCCCCCCTGCCCCTCTCGCCTGGTTTTCGTTCCCGCCTCTTGGCGTGGCTGACCCGGGGCATTCGACCGGAGCCCGGCCCCGCCGTGTTGCGGGGCAACCGCCTCTACATCCTGCCCAGCCGCCAGGGGATGGTGGTGGGGATGGTGTTGCTGGTCATGCTGCTGGGATCGTTGAACTATGCCCTGAGCCTGGGGTTCGCCTTCACCTTTCTGGTGGGGGGGGTCTATTTTCTCTCGATTTTTCACGCCTATCGCAATCTTCTGGGGTTGCGGTTGACGGCGGGGCGGCCCGAACCGGCCTTTGCCGGGGGAGAGGCGCTTTTTCCCATCACCCTGGAGGGGCGGGGACAAGAGCGGTGGGCCCTCGGGCTCAAACTGCTGGACGGCGAACCGTTATACACCGATCTGGAGTCCGACCGCTCCCTGACCGTGGAGTTGCGTCGTCCCGCTCCCCGGCGGGGGCGGCTGCCCATGGGGAGGATCGCCCTGTTTACCGAATATCCCCTGGGGGCGATTCGCTGCTGGAGCTACGTGGAGTTGACCGTCTCCACCCTGGTCTATCCCGCGCCGGAAGCCGAGGGGCGGGCTCCGCTTCCCGCCGTCGTCGAAACGGCGCTGGGGGTGGAGGGGAAGCTGGTGGGGGATTCGGGGGATTTTTCCGGACTGCGGCCCTATCAGGAGGGGGATTCCCCCCGGGGGGTCCATTGGCCGGTCTACGCCCGCACCGGGGTGCTGGCCACCAAGCGGTTCACCTGCGATGGGCATGGCGAAATATGGCTGGATTGGGAAGCAACCCGCGGCCTGGGCGATCCAGAGGCCCGCCTCTCCCGGCTTTGCCGCTGGATTTTGACGGCGGAGGCGATGGAAATTCCCCATGGTCTGCGCTTGCCGGGGGGGGAGATTCCCCCCGGGCGGGGGGAAATTCACCAGCGGCTCTGCCTGGAGGCCCTGGCCCTGTTCGGCGAGTCGACCGTTGGGAGGACCGGCCCATGATTCGCGCCCGCCCCAACGCCACGGCCTGGATGTGGATGCTGGCGGTGCTGCTGCTGGCCGCCGCGCCCCACGCGACCCATCTCTCCTGGCCGATCCTCGGATTGTGCGGGGGGGTGGCGATGTGGTGGGGGATGGGGGTGTGGCGCACCGGCGATCCCCCCATTCTCGCCATGCCCTGGCGGATGGCGGCGGTGGTGTTCGTGCTGGCGGTCAATTACGCGGTTCACGAAAAATGGGTGGCGGGGCGGGATCCCGGGGTGGCGCTGCTGGTTTCCATGATGTTTCTCAAACTGATGGAGATCAAGGGGCCGAGGGACGCCAACCTCACCATGACCCTGAGCTATTTTTTGGTCACGGTGCTGTTTTTTTACGATCAAAGCCTGTGGATGGGTGCCTACGTTCTGTTGATGGGGCTGTTGGCCACCATCGCCCTGGCCATCCTCACCCGTCCCGCCGGACCATGGGTCCATCGTTTGTCCTCCGCCCGGGTGGTTCGGCGGAGCCTCCGTTCCGCCGCGCTCCTCGTGGCCCAGGCCCTGCCCTTGATGGCCATCCTCTTCCTCTTTTTTCCACGTCTCTCCCAGCCCTTGTGGGGGTTGAACGAAGACGCCTTCCGCACCTCTTCCAGCAAGGTGGGGTTGGAGGAGGTGATGAGTCCCGGCTCCATCAGCCGCCTCACTCTTTCCGGCGAGACCGCCTTTCGCGTCACCTTCGACGGGCCGATCCCCCCGACGTCGGATCTCTACTGGCGCGGGTTGGTGTTGTGGACCTTCGACGGGCGCAACTGGCGTCGGCCCTCCCTGCCCTTGCCCAGCCACCCGCCCATGGCGAAATATTTCGGCCCCCCCGTCTCCTACACCTTGACCCGGGAGGCGACCCATCAACCCTGGCTCTTGACCCTGGATCTCCCCTCGGAACTGCCGGAGGGGGCGAAACCGGCCAACGACTGGGTGGTTCCTTGGGACGATCCGACCCACCGCCTGCCCCGCTACCGGGCGGTCTCTTACACCGCCTATCGCGCCGACGCGGGGCTGCGCAAGGTTCCCGCCCAGGCTTTGCAAATGCCGGTGCGGGGCAATCCCAAGGCCAAGGCGCTGGCTCGGGGCTGGGCGGAATCCTTCCCCCCGGCCCAGGTGGTGGAGCAATCCCTGCTCTTTTTCCGGCGAGAGCCCTTCGTCTACACCCTGTCGCCGCCGCTGCTGACCAGCGCCGACCCGGTGGACGAATTTTTGTTCACCACGCGCCAGGGGTTTTGCGAACATTATGCTGGGGCCTTCGTCTTTTTGATGCGGGCGGCGGGGGTTCCGGCCCGGGTGGTGTTGGGTTATCAGGGGGGGGAGGTGAACCGCTTCTCCCGCCATTTGACGGTGCGCCAGTCCGACGCCCACGCCTGGGCCGAGGTGTGGTTGGAGGGGGAAGGGTGGCGTCGGGTGGATCCCACCGGTGCGGTGGCCCCGGAGCGGGTGGAGCGGGGGGCCGCCGCGACCTTCGCCGGGGGGCTGCCGGAATTTTTACGGGGGGAGGGAGTGTTTCGCCAGGAGTTCCGCTTTGTCTGGGACATGGTCCAGGAGCGTTGGAACCGTTGGGTGTTGGGGTATGATCCCGAGCGGCAACGACTGTTCATGTCCCATCTGGGGTTCGAGGGGGTGGATTGGGAGGGATTGGCGGCGGCATTGATGATCGGGTTGGGTCTGTTCACCGCCGTGGCCGCCTGGTTGCTGTTGCGTCGCCGGGGCGCGCCGCCGGATCCCCTGGTGGAACTCCGCGCTCGCTTGGATCGTCGCCTGGCCGAGGCGGGGCTGCCCCGGCGTCCCGAGGAGGGGCCGTTGGCCATCGCCGAGCGGGCGGCGGGGCGTTTTCCGGACAAGGCGGGGGAAATTCGCGATATTTTCCAGGACTACGCCCGGCTGCGTTATGGTCCCGATGCCGAGGTCTCGGGGGTGGCGGCGTTGCGGGAGCGCATTCGCCGGTTCACCCTTCCCAAGCCGGAAAAGGGGGGGTGAAGATGACCACGCTGGCGTTTCCCCCGGGAATGGTCTTTCATGGACCTCTCCAGTCGTGACAACGGGTTCAGCCCCAGTCGAGAGATTTCATGGCACCCTCGCCGATTCCCCCGTCCCCTGATTCGCCCGAGCCTCCCTTCGTCTCGGAGGTGCCGCCGACCGTCGCCCCCTCCGCCGCCGCGTCCGAGGGGGGAGCGGGGAGCCTGGGGCGGATGGTGCTGGCCGAGGCGGGACGGCGGCTGGTTCTCTCGCCGTCGTTGGTGGATCGTCTGGCGGGGGAACTCACCGCCCGTCTTCCCTCGCCCCGCCGCCAGGAGTTGGCCGCGCCGCAGTCGGCGGATCGGTTGCGGGAGGAGAACGTTCAACTGCTGATGGCCTTTCGCCAGGCCCTGACCGCCATTCCCCGGGAGATGCTGCCGGAGGCCGCCGCCTCCTGGACCCTTCAGTCGCCGCTGCAACCGGGGGCCGACGGGGCGGCCCTGGTGAAAAAAACCTTGCTCACCCTGGAGGCCCGGTTGGGGGAGAGTCAGCTCAAGCAGTTGGCCGCCGGGGCGCTGTCCGCCCAGGAGAGCCGGGGGAGCAAGGGAACCGCCCTGCCCCTGGACTGGAACGGTTTGCGGCTACGGCTGCTGGCGGCGGCGGAAAATGATCTCACCCCCCGGGGGCATCTGATTTTCGCGGCCCATCTGTTGGGACGTCTGACCGGTCTGCTGCAAGAGCGGGGCGGCTCTCCGGCGGAAGTGCGGCAGACCGCGGAGGATCTGTTCCATGATCTGCGGGAGCGGTTCGCCGCCGAACGGCAAACCTTGCTCATGGGGCGGTTTCAGGACGGCATGAACCAGGTGGCGGACGTGTTGCTGGGCCTGCAAAATTTGGTGGAGGATATCCGACATCAGGCGGAGGAGCGGGAATCGGCGGCGGCGGTGGCGGCGGCTCGGGAGCCCTTGAACACCGCCCTGGAGCAGGCGCGGCAACACAACGCCGGGCTGTTCGCCTGGCTTAAGGAGGCGGGCATTCTCCTGCCCCCCGGGGTGCGGGAGAGCCTGAAGGCGGTGATCGGTCTCGTCCGGGAGTTGACCTCGCTGGGCGGACGGCTGGACGATCCCAAGGCGTTTCAGGAATTTTCCAACAAGATCAAGACCGCCCGCCGGATGGCCCAGGCGGTTTCCAGCGAATTTCGGCGGGTGCGGCGCAAGGCGGCGGTAATCTTGCGCAAGGCGGCGGCGCGATTGGGGGAGGGGCCAGGAACCCCACCGCCCCAACGACTGCGGGACCACGCCCAGCAGCCGTTGATCGAGGCGGCCCGGGATTTGATCTGGTCGCTGCGGGACTTGAGTTACGATCTGGAGATCCACGACCTCGGTCATGATCCGGAGTTGATCCGGTTGGCCGCCGCCGCCCGGGACGAGGGGGGGCGGGAGGCGGTGTTCGCCCGGGTGGAGGCGGCGGTCGCGGCGCAGCCATTTTTTCTGCCCACGTTTCGCCGGGCGGGCAAGGAGCTGCTGGACGCGGCCCATGCCATCGCGCGCCACGCCCCCGCCCAGCTCATCGCCCAGCGGGAGGAGAACCATCCCTTGTGGGGCCTGGTCGCCGATCTGGCCGACGGCCACGAACGGCTCTCCCTGCTGCTGGAGGGGGAGGAGCGGCTGCGACTGGACGATCTTCCGGAGACCGTCTCCCAACTGTTCCGGCGGTTGGGGGAGGCCAATCCGGGGCGGGTGTCGGCCTTTGGCGTCACCGCCGCCTTGAAGCGGGAGCGCCAGTGTCGGGAAGGGGAGCTGCGCCTGAGCGTGGCGGAGCGGCTGGACAATCTCACCCTGCCGTTGCGGGATCTGGTGCGGGGGAGCTTTTTTTTGGAGGGAAACGCCCCCGGTCTGCTGGAGGCCCGCCATCAGGGGATGCAAGCCCTGGGGGTGACGCTGGACCCCGAACCCGGCCGGAGCGGCCACTGCCTGGTGGAGTTGACGGCGGCCCCGCTGGCCCAACTGTTTTTGCCCTGCGACTCCCGCCGGGGTCGGAGCCGCTCGGTGTTGGAACGTCGCCTGCGGGAGGGGCCGGTGGCGGGATTGTTGCCCAGGGAGGCGTTGACCGGGCTGCGGCTTTCCGGGGCCATGGAGGGGTTGGGCGGAGCGGAAAGCGCCCGGGAGCGGGAAGAACGGGCGCGGCGGATGGTCCATCGCAGCGGTCTGGTGGGGGACGTGTTGGGCCTCCATCCCCAGTGGGAGACCCTGTTGGCCAGCGACGAGGCCTTGTTGCTCAACGAGGAGTTGCGCCCCCTGTTCGCCGGGGCGTCGGGAGAGGGGTTTCTCCAGCGGATCGTCCATCACGAGGAGTATCTGGAGTTGGAGCGGCTGGGGGAGGCGGAACGGCTGGAGGAAGCGCGGCTGCTGCTGTCGGCCCTGACCTCCCCCGACGGGTTGCACCATTTTCGCGCGGTGCTGGTGAACGGGGCCTGCCTGTTGGCCAAGCCGCCCCTGGCGGCCCGGATTCGTCGGGAGACGCGGCGCTTTGTCGAGCGGCAGCGGGATTTTCTGGAGATGCTGGGGGCCGCGGAGCTGACCGAGTTGTTGCGTCCCCTGCCCCCGTTGCGGGAGGGGGGGGCGTTTCAGGCGTTGTCCCAAGGATTGGAGAGCCTGCCGCCGTGGCAGCAGGCGTTGTGCGTCCTGCAGTGGCGGCATCGCGGTTTGTTGAACCCGGAGGGGACGGCGGAATTGGTTCGGGAGCGGTTTTCCGACCCTCAGGCGCTGATCGTCGCGTGGCCGACCTTGGTCGAGGCGTTGGTGGAGGATTACGTCTGGGAGAAAAAACAGCCGCCCCAGTCGGAGGAGAGTCGCAACGCCCGATGGTTGTTGGCGGCGTTGGGCCTGGAAGGACGCGCCGACGCGGTGGATCAGGTCTGGCTCCGCTTGCCGGGATGGCGAGAACTGGCGGCTCGGCTCCAGGGGTTGCGCCTGGAGGCCGACGCCCCCTGGTGGGAGCGTCTGGCGTTTCGCCTTCAGGGGGGCGAAAAACGGCTCCGGCGCTTCCAGGACGAGGTGCGCGGGGGGGCGTTGGCGCTGCGGCAAGCCGGGTTGTCCCGGGAGGCCGCCCGCTTGGAACGACTCCCGTGAACCCGCCTTTGTTCACGAAGAACCGCCCCAAACGCGCCAGGGTCGGGTCAGGACGCGGCGTCGGACTCCGGGAGTTTCCCTCGGGTTGGTTTCAGGGGAAATCCGTCCAGGCGGGAAAACGGACGATCAGGGAGGTTCCCTCCTCGTCGGAGGTTTGCATGGTCAATTCGGCCCGCTGCACCCGAGCCATGAGCATGGCGGAATAACAGCCCAATCCGGAGCCCCCTGGTTTGCCATGGGTGGCGAATTTGTGAAAAAACCGCTCCCGGATGGGGAGGGGGACCGCCCCCCGGTTGTGGAGGCGCACCTCCACCGTCGCCCCGTCGCGGCGCAGGGCGACGGTGACGGGACTCCCGGCGGGGCTGGATTCCAGGGCGTTTTTCAACAAATTGCCAAACAGGCTGCGGCAGAGCAGATCCTCGGCGGGAACCCGCCAGGGGGCGGCGTCCGCCTGGGGGGAAAGGAGGATGGGGCAGGATTTGCTCCGACTCAGGGGGAGATATTCCGCCGCCGCTCGTTCGATCACCGGCCGCAGATCCAACGCGACGGGTTCAAAGGCGTAAACCCCCTCTTCCATTTTATAAAGGTCCAGGGAGCGGTTGATCATTTCCAACATGGTGTTGCCGCCGCTGCGGATCAGGCGCAGCATCTCGACCTGTTCCGGGGTCAGGTTGTCCTCCGTCATCATCAGTTCCGGGAGGCCGAGGATCACCCCCAGGGGGCCTTTCAGGTCGTGATGCAGGATGCGCTCCACCAGATCCCGCATCCGGGCGGCCTCTTCCAGGCGGTGGTTTTGTTCCACCAGGCGGAACCGCGCCCGGGCCAACTCCACATGGGTCATGAGGCGCGCCCGCACCACCGCCGGATGGATCGGCTTGCGGAGGAAATCCACCGCCCCCATGGCCAGGGCTTGCTGCTCCCGCTCCACGTCCTGCAAGGCGGTGATGAACAGCACCGGAATCTCCCGACACGACTCGATTTGCCGAATCTGGCGAAACACCTCGTAGCCGTCGCTCTCCGGCATCATCACATCCAGCAGGATCGCCTCCGGCGGGGGCGGACGACGGGCCAACTCCAGGGCGCGTCGTCCGTCCTTGGCCACGAAGGGGGCGCAGCAATCCCGCAGCGCCTCCACCAGGATGTGCAGGCTCTCCGGGGAGTCGTCGATGATGAGAACCTTCGGCTTTCTGGGGGGAGACATCAACGGCGGCCCGGCCTATTCGATGGAAAACAGGGCGTCGAACTTGACCGATTCTAGGAGCGACTTGATCCCCGGGGAGCAGTGAATCAGCCGGATGTCGGCCTTGTCGCCGCCGCAATGGCTGCGCAGCAGGAGCAACATGCCCAGGGCGGAGCTGTCCATGTCGGAGACCGGGCGAAAGTCGATCTCGTAGGCGCGTCCGGGGGGGCGTTGACGGTAACACTCCTGAAATTCACGCTGGATCTTGAAGTTGAACTGCTTGGGCAGGCGCAGCGTCACCCGCTGGCCGTGTTCTTCCACCGTGATCATGCGCTTCCCCTTTCGGGAGTCGTCGGGAGGGGCGTGGAACGGAACTCGATCAACGTAATGTCGTCCTCGGAAAGGTCATCCCCGCGAAAGGCGTTGAGCCGGGTGACCAGGGTCTCCAGGGGCTCTCCTTTCCGGGTCATGTCGTCCAGGGCGTGTTTCAAGCGCGCCACGCCGAACATCTCGGACTCGGGGGATCGGCTCTCCACCACGCCGTCGGAATAGAGGAAGAGCCGGTCTCCCGGTCGCAGGGGGACGGCGGGCGACCAATCGTCCCGGAGGATGGCGGAGATGACGCCCAGGGGGGGATGGCTCGACGGCCACGCCATGGGCCAGGTTCCGTTTCGCCACAGCAGGGGTTCGGGCATGCCGCCGTTCCACAGGCGGACCGCGTCCAGGCCGGGGGTCAGTTCGAGAAAAACGCCCGCCATGAAAATATTGGCCGGAGCCCGGTGGTGGAGCTTGGCGTTCATTTCGGGCAGGATCTCCTCCGGCAGGAATCCCTTGCGGGTCATGGCGAGAAAAATGTCCATGACCATGGGGCCGACGATGGCGGCGGGCAGTCCGTGACCGGTGCAGTCCCCCACCAGGGCGTGGTAAAAACCGTCCGGGCGACGCCCCAGGAGGAAAATGTCTCCCGCGGTTCGTTCCACCGGGGTCAGCAAGGCCCGGACGAAGGGTTCTTGCTGCAGGGGGTGCTCCCGCATGGTGAGCAGAATGTCCTCGATGAGTTCCCGCTCCCAGCGCAACTGGTCCAGGCTGGTCGCCAGATCCCGATAGGCCTGGCGCAAGGCCAGATGGGTTTTCACCCGGGCCTTGACGACCATCGGCTGGATGGGCTTGGTGATAAAGTCCACTCCGCCCACCGAGAGCGCCCGCACCTCGCTCTCCTCGTCATGGAGGGCGGTGATGAAGACCACCGGGATCTCCGACGTGGCGGGGTTCTCCTTGAGTCGGCGGCAGACCTCGAAGCCGTCCAGGCCGGGCATCATCACATCCAGCAGAATCAAATCCGGCTGGGGATGGGCGGCGGCCAGAGTCAGGGCCTTCTCGCCGGAGCGGGCGGTGATCAGGGAATGGTCATGCCGCAATCCCTCGAACAGGATGAGAAGATTTTCAACCGTGTCATCCACGAGCAAAATTTTCGATTGGCCCGAGGGCGTCATGGCGTTTCTCCCCATCCCCCGGGGGGATGTCGTCGCCGCGAAAAGCAGCCTTATCCCCACGTATCCTGTTGATTTTCATCTTAAATCACCTCCACTCCCCTCCCCCACCCACGCCAGCCGGGCGGGATTGCGACGTGGAACGATTATTCCATGGAGTGGTCCGGTTTTTCCAGCATCGCCCGCAACATCTCCTCGGCTTGATCGGTATCGAACGCCTCCATGCGATGCGAGAGTTCCCGGAACCAGCGTTGATTGGGAACCGTGACCAACAGGGGGCGGAGCTGTTTCAGGCAATCCTGGGCGGCGGCGATGTCCCGATCCAGCAGGGAGAGCATCTCCCGGGCCAGGGCGGCGGCCTCGGGCGGGATCGCGTCGTCCGGGCGATTTTCCCCGTCCGCCGGGAGCGGGGGGTCGTCGGCGAACTCCCCGCCTTCGCCCGGCAGATTGGACAACGCGGCCAGAGTTCGCTCCAGCGCCACGAGGAAGGGGGGCGTGGCGGCGTTGACGGCGTGGCGCTCCCGGGCCGACAACGCCTGTTCCAGAAGCTGCCCGGCGCGGAACAGGGGGGCCATGCCCAGGCTTCCGGCGTTGCCTTTGAGGGTGTGAACCAGCAGTCGGGCGGCGTCCAGGTTGTCGTGGGCCAGGAGTGGACGGATCGGATCGACCAGGGCGGCGTTGTCGGCGCGAAACCGGCGGAGCAGTTTGAGATACAGGGGCCGATTGCCGCCCAGCCGGTTCAGACCATCGGCCAGGTCGATGACCTCCGGGGGCGGCGACCACCCGTCTCCGCCCGGCGTTTCGCCTGCCTTGGGAGGCTCGGCCGGAGGAGAGAGAGCCTCCTCCGGACGCCTCCCGACGCCCGGGGGGTGGGGGGGAATCCAGGTGGTCAAGGCGGCGGCGAGGCGCATCGGGTCGATGGGTTTGGTCAGATGGTCCCGCATGCCGACGGCGAGGGATTTTTCCCGATCTCCCGACATGGCGTGGGCGGTCATGGCCAGGATGGGAAGCTCCCGGAATCGTTCCTCGGCCAGGATGCGTCGCGTGGTTTCCAGGCCGTCCATTTCCGGCATTTGAATGTCCATCAGCACCAGGTCGAAGGGGGGATCCCGTTCCAGTTTGGCCAAGGCCTCCCCGCCGCTGGTCGCCAGGATGGGAACCACCCCGGCCTGAAGGAGCAACTCCCGACCGATCTCCTGGTTCATGGGGTTGTCTTCCACCAGCAGCACCCGCGCCCCGCGAATCGCCTGGAAACGATCCTGCCCCGCCGCCTCGACCATGCGCTGGGGGGCCTCGCCGCGGGCTTCCAGAATCGCTTCGAGCAGCAGGGAAGGAGAGACCGGCTTGACCAAAAATCCGTTGATGCCGATCCGCTTGGCTTCCCGCTGCACCTCCTCCCGCCCATGGGCCGTGACCATGAGCAAACCGACAGCGTTGGCCAGGCGCGGGTTGGCGCGAATGCGCCGGGCGGTTTCCAGGCCATCCAGACCTTCCATTTGGTAGTCGAGAAAAATGAGCGGATAGGGGTCGTGGGCGGTGGCGGACTCCAGGACGGCCAGGGCCGCCGCCCCACTCTCCACGGCGGTCACCCGCATCTGAAAGGATTCCAGTACGCTTTGCAAAATGTCCCGGGCGGTGGGATTGTCGTCCACCACCAGGGCGCGCACCCCCCGAAGGGTGGGGGCGACGAGGGGCGGCGGGGTCGCGGCGGACTGAATGGGAAAGCGGGCGGTGAAGGAAAACAGGCTGCCTTCCCCCGGAACGCTCTCCACTCCGATGGAACCCTTCATCATCTCCACCAGTCGTTTGCTGATCGCCAGCCCCAGTCCGGCCCCGCCATGGTGGCGCGTGGTGGAGGCGTCCGCCTGGGAGAAGGGCTGAAACAGCCGGGCCTGCTGGGCGAGGGAGAGGCCGATGCCGGTATCCCGCACCGAAAAACGCAACGCCACCTCCCCCCCCTCTTGCGAGAGGGGTTCCACCCGAAGCACCACCTCTCCCTGGGGGGTGAATTTGACCGCGTTGGTCACCAGGTTGATCAACACCTGGCCCAGGCGCAGGGGGTCGCCCAGCAGCAGGCGGGGCGTGGCGGGCGAAATCTGGTGCAACAACTCCAGATCCTTGCCCTCCTTGCGGGCGGCGGCGATGCCCGTCACGTTGTGGATGACGTCATCCAGATGGAAGGGAATGGACTCCAACGCCAAATGGCCGGCCTCGATTTTGGAAAAATCCAGAATGTCGTTGATCACCCCCAATAAAATATTGCCGGCGCTCTCCACGTTGTCCAAATAGCTGCGCTGCTTGACGGTCAACCCGGCGGTTTGCCGGGTCAGGCGGCTGAAGTTGATGATGGCGTTGAGCGGGGTGCGAATTTCATGGCTCATGTTGGCCAGAAAGTCGGATTTGGCGCGATTGGCCTGAATCGCCTCTTCCCGGGCGAGGCGCATTTCGGCCTGGAGTTTTTTCTGCGGCGTGATGTCGGTGTAGATCTCCACCGTTCCGCCGCTCTCCATCCTTCTTTCCGAAATGAGCAGCCAACGGTCGTGGTTGTAGGGAACTTCCAGCCCGCCCCGTTCGCCCAGGAAATGGATCATGCGCTGGCGCAACCACGCCTCCCGGGAGCCGCCTCCCAGGGCCACCTGCCCCCGGGAGACGCAGGCCCCGATGAATTCGCCAAAGCTCATGCCTTCCACGATCAGATCCTGAAGTCGGTCGTGAATGCCGTGAAAGGTGCTGTTCCACAGTTGCAGACGCTCCTCCTGGTCGAAAATGGCGAAGCCGTCGGCGATGGACTCGATGGCGGAAATGAGGCGCATCTGGCTGAGCTTGACGTTTTCGTCCTGACGGGTGCGTTCGATGATGTTGTTCAGGGTTTGCCGGAACCCCTCCAGATACTCTTCCTCGCCGGGCTCCACGCCTCGCCAGTCGTGGACGTGGAGGATCACCACGCCCATGGGGCTGGGCGGCGTCCCCAGCATCAAATGGAGGTGTTCCATCCCCGGGGGATCGTCGGGAAAGCGGAGCAGGTCGATGACGCTGTCGGGGGTCGCCGGCTCGCCCCGCAGGCGCTGATGAAATCGTTGCAGATCCCGCTCCAGCCCCTCCCGTGTCGCCCCATGGAGCGCCTGGGCGTCGGCGTTTCCCGCCTCGAACAAAAAAATCCCCCCGCCATGATACCGGTTGGGAATCCTCGACATGACCAGGAGCAGTTTCAGCGCCCGATAAAGCTGCCCCCGCAAGGAGATCTGTTGCATGGCCGAGTGCAGCAGCCGGTTGGCCAACTCCCGGGCGCTGCGTCGCCACTCCTCGATCAACCCCCGCTCTTTTTGCAGGGTGATGTCGGCGGCGGTCAGCACGAAATAGTCGTTGGGGGATTCCGGGGAGCGGGTGGGGGTGAGCCGGATGCCGATCCAGGTCGCGGCCCCGTCCGGACGGGGAAACTGCACATCCATTTGCCAGGGCCGCCCCTCCCGCAACGCCGCCCGGTACGCCTCGCCGAAAAATTCGGCCTGACAGGCGGGGGGAAACAACAGGGGCAAGGGGATTTGGTTCCAGTCGGCCTCCCCCAGCCCGAAGAGCCGCCGGAAACGGGGATTGGCGTACTGCATCGCCCCCCGTTCGTTCAGAACGGCGATCAGGCTGGGGCTCTCTTCCACCGCCAGGGCCAACAAGGTGGCGGGCGTGGTCACGGCTGGGGCTCCGGGTGAAAGTCATCCATGGCGACCTCCTCTTTTTTTCGCGGGCTCAACGAGGCGGCGTTTCCTGGCCATTCGGCGGGACGGCGTCCAACCCCTTGCGCACCATGGGGACGGCGTCGGAGTCGAAAAAGATCAACAACCGGGAGTGGAACGTGGTTTGGGCGGCGCCAAATTCCACCTTGGCTTGCAGAACCCGCTCCTGGAGATGGGTGGGGATCCGCCGCTCCATGCCGTGGGTCGGCGTCTGGCTCGCCTCCGACGGGACGCGCTTTCCGCGCACATGGGCCAGCAGTCGGCGAAACGCCGCTTCGCGACCGAGATGGACGTCGGGCAGTTCATTCTCCATGGGAATGTGGAGAAAATTGGCCAGCCCCCCCAGGGTGGCGTTGAGAAGGATGTTGCCGGTCTCCGCCAGGACGATCCGGCGAACATCCCGCTCCTGTTCGAGGAGCGGGGTCTGGGCCAGGAAGTAGCCGCACAGGGTTTGGCAAATGGCGTCGGGAAAGCTCAACAGGGCGCAGCCCGAAACCCGGACCCCGTCGATGTCGGCATGAAAAATTTGCGTCACCACCGAGACGTCCGGTTCGGAGTCCTGGTGAAAGGCGTCGATGCTGGGTCGTTTCTGGGGCGTTTCGATGGTGATCACGGCGACGCGAATCGCTTCGCCCAACAACTCGGTGAGAGCGGCGCTGGCTTGCAGGGCGCCTTGGTTGAGGGCCTCCTGAAAGAGGGCCTCCTCCTCGTTGGAAAAGAGCCGCGTCTTCATGCCATCTCCCGGAAAATGGCGGCGAGCTTGGCCTCGGTGATGGGCTTGTTGATGTACCCGAACCCTTGGGCGAGGGCGGCGTCGCGCAAGCTATCGTGGACGTTGGCGGTCACCAGATGGATCACCAGGGAGGGGTGGAGGGCGACCATCTCCCGGGCCAGGGCCAATCCGTCCATGCCCGGCATGTGGTAGTCTACGAAGGCGAAGGCGGGTTGGTGCTTTCGCAACACGTTCAACGCCTCGTCGGCGTTCTTGGCCTCGATCACCTCCCATTCCGGAAGATGGTTGGAGATCAATCCCTTGAACATCAGTCGGGACAGACTGCTGTCGTCCACCACCAGCACCACTTTATGATCCATCGTTCCAGATCCTTCCAAGGGAGGCCCGCGCCGCCCGGGGAGCGGGCGCGTGGGATATAGTAATTCCAATTGAAATTTGCATATGGGGAGATTGCAGATGCAAGGAACCCATGCCCAAAACGAACCGTCATTCCCGCCCCCGATTTAAGCATTCGAGGGCAGGCTGC
>JADGAP010000056.1 GCA_015231965.1 Magnetococcales bacterium
AGGGGAGGCAACGGCCCCCCCCGACCCACCCGCTCCACCGCCCCGGAAAGCACCTCCAGAGGACGCATCACCAAACGCACCGCCAAAAAGGTGATGATCAACACCCCCAACAGCAAAATGCCCAACGACTGCCAAAGCCGCTCCGACCAAGTGAACAACTCCCGGGGCAGATGCTGATGAAACTCCGCCCACACCCCGTCCTCCAACTTGACCCAGGCGACAAAGGAGATCCCCTGGGGAACCAGGGCGTCGGTGGAAAGCACCCTGGACCATTTTTGCGACTTGGCGTGTTCCGCCTTGGCTTGGAGATCCTTGCCCTCTTTTTTGACGTTGGCGGAGGACGTGGGCGGTCCGCCGCCGAGCCACGGACGCCCCGGACCCTGCGGCGGGATCTGCCAACCGGGTGGATAGGGCGGACGACCATACCAGGAGGGACAACCGGGACCGTTGCACGGGGGATAATAGTTCATCTCCCGCCGATCCGTCGGCGGCGCGGCGGGGGAGGGCTCCACCGCCAGGGCGGATTCGGGAACGGCGTCGGAGGGCGGAGCAGGGGGCGCGGCAGGGGAATCCGCCGCCGCCGGGGATTCTCCGGCGGCAGGGGCGTCGGAGAACGACGGAACGGAACGAGGGGCCGACGGGGATTTCACCGTCGCGGCGGGAAGGGGCGATGGGGGGGGCGAGGGAACGGCGGCGCCCACGGCGTCCTGCTCCTCGCCAAAAACCTTCACCTTGAGGGGACGCCCCTCCAGGCGACGCTCCAGAAGTCCCCGAACATAGGCGGAACGATCATCCTCCTCCTCGGGAAAATCCTCCATCTCTTCTTCTTCGATGAAACGGATCCACTGGCGTAGCGAGCCGATGGCCACCGCCACCCGCTGCCGCTCCTCGGGGGTCATGGGATCCAGCACCTGGACCAGCGCGGCGAAGCGTTGGGCGGTTTGCACCCCCCCGGCCATGAACAGGGCCTCGCCCCGGTCCTGTAGATGAATGGCCGCCCCGGCCCCAATGGCCCCGATCAACCCCCCGGCGATGACCAGGGCCAGCCGTCCGGGCAACCCGCTGGGCAACAACGACCAACTCATGGCAGGATTCCGCCGCTTAACGCATAAAGACCGACATTACCTTGGGCGTGAAATAGATCAACACCCCGAAGACCACGGCGATGATCACCCCCAACACCCCCATCCACAACTTGATGGCCCATTCGGCGACGCTGGCCCGACGGCACAGGGTATCCGAAACACAGGCCATCTGATGGCTCAGGTAGATGTTCTGAATCACCATTTCAAGATGTTCGGCCACCCGCTCCAACAGGGTGCGGTCCTCCTCGGTAAAACTGTCGGCACCCCTTTTGTTGAGCACCTGGATGGCCCCGGTGACCTTGTCGTCGCCCAGGGTGCGAATGGGAACGCACAACATGCTGCGGGTCACGAACCCCGTGCGGGATTCCACCTTTTTCGCCACCTCGGAACGGTGATCATGGCCGCTGAACATGCGCGCCTGACCGCTTTTGATCACTTCGCCCACGTGGGAGCCGATCATGGGCAGAACGATCTGCTTTTCATCCAGCCCGGTGCCACACTGCAACCAAACCTCCTGGCTGGTGGGGTCGTGGATGAAAATGCTGCATCGCTCCGACTCCACCAAGCGGGGGACGATCTCCACGAAAAAATCCAGAACCTCCTTGTTGCCCTGGGGATCCCAGAATCGCTTGAGCATCTGCTGCTTGAGCTTCAGCCCCTCAAGCTGGGATTTGACATCATCTTTATGATTCATCGGAACGTTCGCTCGGTGGAAAGCCGTTGAGGATTACGCAAGAAGGAAATGGACAATATTCATGACATCACGGAACTATCGCCCCATTTTGACGCACCGCATCAAGACGCCGACTACACTGTAGCGTGAACCGGAGGAAAAATAAACCGTTTAGTCGCTTGGAACCCCGGATTGAGGGGATTCTGGACAGGGGCTGGGGGATGAATTTTTCGGGCTCGGACGGAGAAAGCGTGCGACCTTGGAGCGGAACCCCCGGATTTTTGAGTGATGACATGTTAAGATTGGAAAGATCTCGCGGGGGGTTCCCGCGGAGCCAACAAGGAGTGGAGCATCCGTGACGTTACCCCTGGTTGCCTTGGTGGGCCGGCCCAACGTGGGCAAGTCCACATTATTCAATCGTTTGACGCGCTCTCGTCTGGCGCTGGTGGATGACACCCCTGGCTTGACTCGGGATCGGCGTTACGGCCGGGCCAAGTTGGGGGATCTCCCCTTTCTGGTGGTGGACACCGGCGGGTTTGAGTCCGATCCCGAGGAGAGCGTGGGTCATCTGATTCGGGAGCAGTCCCAGGTGGCGATCGAAGAGGCGGATCTGGTGCTGATGGTGACCGACGGCCTGGCCGGACCCCTCACCGATGACTATCAAATCGCCGACTATTTGCGCCGTTCGGGCAAGCCGGTGATTGTGGTGGTGAACAAGGCGGAGGGCCGGGCGGGCAAGGGCGGAGCGCTGGAGTTCCATCAACTGGGCATGGATCCGGTTTTCACCCTTTCGGCGCTTCACGGCGAGGGAATCGGGGATCTGCTGGAGGCGATTGAAAGTCGCATCGCCCCTCTGGTGGAGGAGGAAACCGCCCTGGCCGCCGCCGCCGCGTCCCTGGATGGGGGGATGGGCGAGGCGGGCGAGGAGGAGACCACCGAAGGGGAGGCGACGGAGCGTCGCCCCATCCGGGTGGCGGTGGTGGGCTGTCCCAACGTGGGCAAAAGCTCCCTGATCAATCGCTTGTTGGGGGAGGAGCGGGTGGTGACGTCGGAGGTGGCGGGGACGACTCGGGATCCGGTGGACGTTCCTTGGACCGCCAGCGATGGAACGCCCTTCGTTTGGGTGGACACGGCGGGCATCCGGCGCAAGGCGCGGGTGACCATGCGCATTGAAAAATATTCCGTCATTGCGGCGTTGCGCTCCATCGAACGGGCGGATGTGGCGGTGGTGATGTTGGACGCCACCCGGGGAATCGGCGATCAGGACAAACGGATCCTGGGCTACGCGGTGGAGGCGGGATGCGGTTTGGTCATCGCCGTCAACAAGTGGGATTTGATCCCCCAGGCGGGGCGCATCAGCCGGGACGCCTTTCTCAAGCCGATTCTGGACTCCTTGCCCCAGGTGATCTACGGCCTGCCGTTTCACATGTCGGCGCAAAAGGGTCAGGGGGTGGAGCAGTTGCCCCATCTGGTGAAAAAGGCGTGGAAGGCGGCCTCCCGGCGGGTGGGAACCGGGGCGTTGAATCGCTGGATGGCGGAGGCCCTGGCCAAGCATCAGCCGCCCCGGGGCTCCATGGGGCGGGTGGTGAAAATTCGCTACGCCACCCAAACCGCCATCCACCCTCCGGAGTTCGTCTTTTTCACCAACCATCCCGACGACATCAAGGATGGATACCGGCGCTATCTGGAAAACCGCCTGCGGGAAGCCTTCGACTTTCACGGTACGCCGATCCGCCTCCATTTCCGGGGAGGAGTCAATCCCTACGTGTCGTAAGCAGCCGTCCAGGATTGATTGCCCAAGATTTTGCATGACTCGCCCCACTTCGCCCTGCCCAAGGGGGAGGAGTGGGGTTTTTCTTGCCTGTATGCACATAAGGATGTACATTTATCGCCATGAACATCGAATGGGATTCCATTAAAGCCAAAATCAATCAACTCAAGCATGGCATCGCGTTCGCGGATGTTGTGGGGGTATTGGATGACCCCATGGCCCTTGTTTCAGACGATGACAGCCTGGGCGAAGAGCGTTTTCAGGTGATTGACATGGATGGCTTGGGGAGGGTGTTGGCCGTTGTTTTCACCTATCGAGGGGATGCGGTTCGCCTGATCAGCGCCCGCAGGGCCGAAGGTTGGGAGCGTAAACTTTACGAGGGGTGAACCATGAGAACCGAAGAAGGGTTTGATTTCAGCAAGGGAATCCGTGGACCGGTGCTTCCCCAAACGGGCAACAAGGAGCGGATCACCATCCGTCTGGACGCCGACATTCTGGACTGGTTCCGTGGTCTGGTGAACGAGGCGGGGGGGGGGAACTACCAAACCATGATCAACGACGCCCTGCGGGAACACATGGAGCGGCGTCGGGAGTCGTTGGAGGAGACCCTGCGTCGGGTGATCCGGGAGGAGTTGCGTCCCACCGGCTGAGGGGAGGGTGGGGGGCGTCAGACCCCTCCGTCGTCCGGGGCGAAGGGAGGGGTTTGGCATATTTCATCAACGCCCTGGCGCGCGTGCGAGGGGGGTGAAAAAACGGCGCGTGGGATCCGGAACAGCCAGGAAATGGATGAATCGCCGTCCGGAATCGTGTACAAGGGAAGAACTCTGCCCGCATCCTGCAACGGACGAACGCCCCTCTGGATCGGAAGCCCCCTTGGACAACCGGATTCAGCCACTCCTGGAGCGTCTTCGGGAGATTCAGCAGCAGATTGAATTGGAGCTGGAACGCCAGCGGAAGAATGTCGATTTCATTCTGGCGGAAGGCAAGGTTTGGTTCAGCGCGCCGGTGTTGCGTCAACATCTGCAATTCCGACTTCCGTTGCTGGCTTATCTGCGGCGGGCGCGTTGGTCCGTGGTGTTGAGCGCCCCCTTCATCTACGTCCTGATTGTACCGTTTGCCTTGCTGGACTTTTTTCTGTGGGTCTATCAGGCCATCTGTTTTCCCATCTATGGCCTCCCCAAGGTGCGGCGGGGGGACTATATTTTTGTCGATCGGGGGGCGTTGGCCTATCTCAATCTCATCGAGAAGATCAATTGCCTCTATTGCGGCTATGGCGTGGGCTTGATGGCCCTGGGGCGGGAGGTGGCCAGTCGCACCGAGGCCTATTGGTGCCCCATCAAGCACGCCCGCAAAATCCAGGATCCCCACCCCGCCTATTTTGATTTCGCCGAATTCGGCGATCCGGAAGGCTATCGGCGGCGCCTCCGGGCCGCCCGCGAGCCCGGACCCCAGGGAGGAGCCCGAGGCGGGGTGACGTTCAGATGAACGCACAAGAATATGTTGCGAACTAGAATCTTTCAATCACTATACTAGAACGGACGCGGCCTAGAATATTTTGGATGTTGTTTGGAGTCTCTTCAAAATAAGTTGTGATTATTTCAAGTAACTTATCTGGAGTTAAATATACGTGTAAAACTTCAACGGGTCTCTGCACCCCGTTTTTATCTTTAAACTTTAATGTAAATTGATTGGCGTCTCGACCAGCAATTGATGATTTTACGAGTTGCAGATTGCTGTCCAGCTGTTTCCATGTGTTGGCAGTATGTTTTGTGTATTCGTCGTGTTTATCGGCGTAGTTGGATGGAATAAGAGAAACGTGAAAATGGATGCTAACGTCTCTGTTAAGAGAGTGTCTCAAATAAACATCAGCGGCGTGAGACTCAATTGCTCCTCTGTCAAGTTCCCATCCGTCTCTTGGATAACAAAATCCGAATCTTAATTTTTGGATGTATTCGCTTTGATACGAATCAGGGCAAGAAACAGAAATTGGAACGGGCGTACATTCTTTATCAACGTAGAAATAATTTCCGACAATTGTGACGATTATAAATACGGCGATGCCGCCAGTTGCAAAAAATTTCAGAGGGTTTTCCCTGGCGGCTCGCATTGGCAAGGCGCCGCTAATTGCAGCAGTGCCTCCAAGAAACGCTGACGAAAGGGAAGTGCTAATGGCTAGCACGATCACAATAATAAAGCGAATGTCGCATGGGATCGTTTTCCCAAATACAATTGAAGATATGACTAACGCCATGAAGAATAGTAAGGTTACGGCCCCAGTGATATATCCTGAAACCAAGATCCAGGTAGGTGAGGTATTTCCCCGTCGCATTATTGGGTTCTCGAAGCCATAAATTGGGAGTCTGAGTCCTTCAAACTCAATTTTCAACTTCGTTGCCGCTTCAGGAAGGTACTCAACTACGAGCCGTTGCATATTAGCGTATGCGAATGTGTCCGGCTGCACGATCTCTTGGCGAGTTTTTCCGATCTTAGTCGCAAATTTATCAATTAATTTGTAGTGATTTAATAGCGTGTTAAGGTGTGAATGACAGTCTTCTGCGAAACCGTTAGTCCAGGTATCATTCTTTCGGGCGCCAAGTAAATCGCTTGATCCGACAAAATTTTCAATATAGTTAAAGTATTCATTGGCGATTGCATGTAGAGCGTTAAACTTCTTTAATCTCTCCTGCTGGCTGATCTCATTTTCTGAAGCTTGAATGAAAACTGTGCAGGCATCGATGTATTTCTTCTTGAATGTGGCAATCTTTGCCTTTTCTTGGATGATGACTTGTTCATTTGTTCTTGTGAGCACGGAACGATCCTCATGTATTGGCGATGCGAGTTACCAGTTGTCGAGAGAGTCTATGGCTTGCATTAATAGGGAATTTAGATCTGAGTTGTCAACTCCCTTATACCCAAATTGGCTAAAAGTACGGCATTGATTCCTTACAGCATCTGCCCAGTCACTATCTGTCGGTGAACGACCTGATTTGAGGATTTTTATGATGCATGACTTTATATGGCTCAACTGATATTCAGTTGGTTCACCTTCACCGCATCCGAATTTGATCTTTATTGCATGGGCAAGTTTGTAGTTGACGTTATTCATTTCTTGAGGATCCTATCTGTGGAAGTTTCAGGCATTAAAATTCTCTCAGAGAGTAGATTGATTGTCAAATCGAATTATTCCGTTCATACAACTTTTTTGGTTCTCATCTTATGGGATGGGAGATTAGACGACCATGTTGGTCATTGCATCACTCCCCGCTCATGGCCTGCTTGAGCAGGGTGATGTTGCGGCGGATCATCTGCGCGTAGCTGGGGGCGGGGCCGTCGGGGGGGGAGAGGGCGTCGGCGTGGAGGGTTCCGCCGATTTTGGCTCCGGCTTCCCGGGCCAGTTGCTGCATGAGGCGGGGGTTGGTCATGTTTTCCAGGAAGATGGCCCGGATCCCCTCTTTTTTGGCCTGAAGGGCGAGTCGGGCCAGGTCGCGGGCGGAGGGCTCGGCGTCGCTGCTGATCCCCACCGGGGCGAGAAAGACGAGGCCATAGGCCCGGGCGAGATAGCCGAAGGCGTCATGGGTGGTGATCACCTTGCGCCGAGCGGGGGGGAGGCTCTCCAGTTCGGAGCGGACCCAGCGGTCCAGATCGGCCAACTCCTGGTCGGCCCTTTGCAGGTTGGCGCGGAAAATTTCGGCCCGCTCCGGGGCGAGGCGGATCAATCCCGCGGCGATGTTGGCCAGGTAAATTCGTCCATTGGCCAGGTCGTGCCAGGCGTGGGGGTCCGCCCCGCCGCCGTGGTCGTGATCCTGCCGGGGGGAATGATTTTCGTTGGCTTCGTCGTGGTCGTTCCCCTTCCTCAAGGGATCGATCCCCTGGGAGGCGACGACCAGGATCCCCTGGAAGCCCGAGGCCTTGACCAGACGGGGAATCCACCCCTCGAAGCCCAGGCCGTTGATGACGAACATGCCGGAGGCCAGCAGTTGCCGGGCGGCGGCGGGGGTGGGTTGGTAGACGTGGGCGTCGCCGTCGGGACCGACCAGGGTGTGGACCGTCACCTCGTCGCCCCCCACCTGACGGGTCAGGTCGGCCAGGATGGAGAAGCTGGCCGTCACCTGGAGGGGCGAGCCCGCCCAGGCGGGGAGGGGGAGGGCGGCGACCCAGGCCAGCCCGAGGGCCGTCGCCCAGCCCTTGAGGCGTTGCACGGAGGGTTGCGCCATGGTCAATTTTCCCGATGCCGGGCCGGAGGCTTGAGACGGGACCAGAGTCCGCCCCGGGGGCCGAAGAGGAGGGAGAAGAGGTGCCACGCCCCCGCCGTCAACACGATGGCCGGTCCGGTGGGCAGGCTGAAGTGGAAGGAGAGGAGCAAGCCAGTGGCGGCGGCGGTCATGGCGATCAACACCGCCGCGACCATCATGGTCCACACCTGCCGCGCCCAGAAACGGGCGGCGATGGCGGGGAGCATCATCAACCCCACGGCCATCAGCGAGCCCATCACCTGGAATCCCGCCACCAGGGCCAGCACCACCAGGGCGAGAAAGATCATGTTCCAGGGGTCCGCCCGCCCCCCCCCGGCGATGCGCAGATAGGCGGGATCGAAACACTGGATCACCAACGGGCGATAGATCACCGCCATCACCAGCAAGGCCAGGGAGGAGCAGCCCGTGGCCAGCAGCAAGGCGGCGTCGTCCACCGCCAGCACCGAACCGAACAGGACGTGCAGCAGATCCACATTCCCCCCCTTGGTGGAGACGATCAACACCCCGGCGGCCAGGGAGATGGATTGAAAGGCGGCAAACCCCGCATCCTCCTTGATCACGGTGAAGCGGGCGCTGGCTCCGGAGAGCAGGGCCACCAGCAGTCCGGCGACCAGTCCGCCCAAGGTCATCACCGGCAGGGAGAAGCCCGCCAGCAAAAATCCCACCGCCACCCCCGGCAAAATGGCGTGGGAGAGGGAGTCGCCCATCAGGCTCATGCGCCGGAGCATCAAAAAAACGCCGATGGGGCCGCACCCCACGCCCAAGGCCAGACTGGCCGCCAACGCCCGACGCATGAAGGCGAACTGCACAAAGGGATCCACCACGAGTTCGTGGAAGGTCATGGGGGATCCTTTCGACACCAGGGGGCGTGATCGTTCCAGGCGGCGCTCATGGAGCGGGCCTGCTCCAACCTCTCGGGGGCGAGGGCCTGCTCCGTCGGCCCCCAGGCCAGGGCGCGACGGGCCAGCAGCAGGGTTTGGGGAAAGTGGCGTTGCACCTGCTCCAGATCGTGCAATACGGCGATGACGGTGCGCCCCTGCTCCCGCCAACGATGGACCAGGGCCAACATGTCCGCCGTGGTTTGGGCGTCGATGGGGGCGAAGGGTTCGTCCAGCAGGATCACCGGGGCGTCCTCCACCACCAATCGGGCGAAGAGGATGCGCTGCCGTTGTCCGCCGCTGAGGGCGTTCACCGCCCGTTTCTCGAATCCGGAAAGCCCCACCGTTTCCAACGCCGCCACGGCCTGCTGGCGCAACTCCCGATCCAACGCGCCCCACGCCCCACGCCGCCGCCAGTGGCCCATCAATACCGCATCCAACACCGACATGGGAAAATCCGGCTCCAACTCCACCTGCTGGGGGAGAAACGCCAGGTCGCGACGCTGGATCCCCACCAGTCGCACCGCGCCGCTCAACGGCGGTAGAAGCCCCAGGATGCCCTTGAGCAGGGTGCTTTTGCCCGCTCCGTTGGGTCCGAAGACGGCGGTCAGGCTCCCCTCCTGGAAAACTCCCGAGAGGTGATGCACCGCCGGATGGCGTTCGTAGCCCAGGGTCAGGTTGTCGAGATGGATGGCGCGGCGCATCGGACCCTCATCCCCCCGTCAGAGCCCAGGCCGCCGCCAGCCACAGGGCGGCGATCATCCCGCCCGCCACCCCCAGCCGACGCCCCAGTCCCCAGGCAAAGGGGGGATCCGGCGGATTTCCCCGCTCCCGCCGTCGCTCCGCCCCAGGGCTGGAGAGGGGGGAGGGAGGAGGGGGCTGGGAAGGTTCGGAAACGGCAAGTGGGGGGGAAACATTCATGGTTCGGACGGGTTCCGTATTAGAATGTATTACCGATGGACCATGGTCCAACCCTGGGGATCCATCGCCAGTCAAGCGCCAGCCAGGCACCAACGGGGGAGATCCGGTCCGGGATCAATCCTTCGGGGGCGACGGGGCGAGACGCAACGACGTGTGGCCCGAGGCGGCGGGCTGGGCGTCGCAGACGATGCGAAATTCGCTACACTCGCCGCACTCTTCCATGCGATGGCCCCGGGCGAAGGCGTTCCAGTGCTCCTTCTGCGGCGGGGTCAAAAAGCCCGCCCCCTTGCACACCGGGCAAATATTTTGCAGCGCGGCCAGCACGGCGGCGCGCAAAAATTCCGAACGGTTGGGAATGCCCCGCATCGCCTCCACCAAAGAGGCGTCGGCCTTGAAGGTGATGATCTCCTGCTTCATGGCATGGGCCGTCCAGCGCGAGGGGGCGATATTACGTCGTAATACTAACGACGCCGCCGAGGGGCGTCAAGGAAGAGAAACTCCCGCTCCGGGTCAACCGGTTTGGGACTTGTTCTTGAGGTCGTCCAGCCGAGCGATGTTGGAGGGAGGCTGAATTACCGGAACGGCGGAGGGGGCGGGAAGGGTTTTGCCCGTCTTCTCGTCCAGGGCGTCGGCGGATTTGAGTTTGCTTTCCCCCTCGAAAAAGCTGCCCCGTTCGATCACCAGGACGCGGGAGGAGATGGTTCCCGCCATTTTGCCGCCGGAGAGGATTTCAATCTCCTCGCATTCGGCATTGCCCACGAAGTGACCGGTCACCACCATCTTGCGGGCGGTGACCTCCCCTTCGATGATGCCGGTTTTGCCCACCGTCACCAGGCTTTCGGAGAGGATGACCCCGGAGAGTTCCCCATCCACGTGCAACTTGCAGGCGATCTCAATCTCGCCCTTTATTTTTGTGCCAGATGCAATGATGGTGGTGTTGGATTGTTCAACCTTTGGTTGATCAGGCTTAGCAAAGAAGGCCATTGGATCCGTTTCTCCTCAAAGGCGGCATCGTAGTTGTCCATGCTCCAGTCGGTGAAGTGGCTGGGGTCCAGGGTGTTGTGGATGAAGCGAATCTCGTAATGGAGATGGGGGCCGCTGGAGAGCCCGGTGTTGCCGCTTTTGCCGATCACCTCGCCCCTGCGGACGAACGCCCCGTCTTCCACCAAAATTTCGTCCAGATGGGCGTAGGCGGTGGAGAAGCCGTAATTGTGGCGAACGATGATCTTGCGCCCGAAGCCGTGGCGGTCATGGGAATTGGCGTATTCGACGACGCCGTCGGCGGTGGTTTTGACCGGGGTTCCCACCTTGGCTCGCAGATCCAGGCCGGGGTGAAACTCCTTTTTCTTCAGGATGGGGTGCCAACGATAGCCGAATTCGCTGCTCACCTCCTCGGAGGGGACGGGATAGCCGCTGGGCAGGGCGTCGAGCACCACTTTTTTTTGCGCGGCGGTCATGCTGGCCAGGTCCAGGCGTTGGGCCAGGGTTTTCTCGTCCCCGCCGCCCTCCTCCATGCCGATCATCTCCTCGATGGTCTCCAGGCGGCTGCCCAAGGCTTTGAACTCCTGCTCCCGGCTGGCGATGGCCAGACTGGCCAACTCCATCCGTTCCGCCAGGGAGGTGGAGGAGTCGGCGTCCCGCCCGATCAACCCCTCGATGAGGGCGACCTTGTCGTCGATTTCACGATATTCAGCCAGTCTTTCCCGGATCTGCTCGGCCATGGAGCCGTTTTCCGCCATCAATTGTTCCAGCTGGTCGGCGATGCGGCTTTTCTGGACTTTGGCTTCCTTGAGATTTTTTTGCAGGATGATCACGGCGGAGGCGGTGATCAGGGAGACCACCACCACGGCCAGGGCGGCGTAGGCCAGCAGCTTGCGCATCACCACGTGCATTTCGTAGTGATGGGCGCCGGTGACCTCGACGATGGAGAGGGTGAAGCGGTTGCGGCAAGAGTATGGCATGTTCCCCGGGTCATCCGCCGAAGGTGGATCGCCTGGAGGCATGATAGGTGCCGCAAGGGGCTATTTCAATCGATTATCACTTCGTCTTCCGGCCCCCCGGGGCGGGGCGGTTGTCAACCCATTGAAAGATATTGCGTTTGTAAAATTATTTCCCCGTCACGCCGATCCTGCCGCCGCCATGGAGGCCAGCATCCGCCGTCCCGCCTCGGAGATGGAGACCCGCACCGAGGCTTGTCCCGCCGCGGCGGCCTTGCCCTCCTCCCGGCGCGACCGCTTGCCCGGGGCCGCCTGGGGGGATTGGGCCGACTCCGCCACCGCCTGGAACTCCCCCTCCGGCCGTTGGTCGGCGTGGTGTTGCAGGTTGGTGGCGGTGGTGATCGCCCGGTTGATCAAATAGGCGCTGGCGCTGGCGATGTTCATGGGATTCCTCCGGTGAGTTTGAATTCACTCTCACCCAGGATTAAGCAATCTCCGCGCCATAATGTGAATATATTATATATCAAATTGTTATATCGTTGGTTCAGGAGGAATGGGAAATTTTTTCTCCCGGATGGACGTTTCTCCAGGGGAAAAAACGGACGCCTCGCCCCGGCAGCCGGGTGGGGTTATCCGCCGTTTTCGGCGGCGAGGAGGCGGCGCACCCGCTCCAGATCCTCGGGGGTGTCCACGCCGATGGGGGCGTGGTCGGTGAGGACGGCCCGGATGGCGTGGCCGTGTTCCAGGGCGCGGAGCTGCTCCAGCTTTTCCGCCTGTTCGAGAAAGGTGGGGGGGAGTTGGGCGAAGGTTTGGAGAAAATCGGCGCGGAAGGCGTAGAGCCCGATGTGACGCAGCACTCCGGGGGGGACGGCGGCGCTACCGGCGTGGTTCAAGGGGAGGTCGCGAAAGAAGGGGATGGGCAGGCGGGAGAAGTAGAGGGCGTCGCCCCGGAGGTTGCGCACCAGCTTGACCACGTTGGGATTGGCGTAATCGTCGGGGTCATGGAGGGGATGGGCCAGGGTGGACATGGGCAGGGCGGGATCCTCCCGCAGCGGGGCGACGGCGGCGTCGATGGCGTCGGGGTCGATGAGGGGTTCGTCCCCCTGCACGTTGACCACGATGCCGGACCACTCCCGGGCCGCTTCCGCCACCCGGTCGGTTCCCGAGGGGTGATCGGCGCGGGTCATCACCGCCTCGAATCCGGCATGGGTCACGGCCTCCACGATGCGGGGATCGTCGGCGGCCACCAGCACCCGATCCACCTGGGCCAGCGCCGCCCGGCGGCAGACGTGAACCACCATGGGAACCCCGGCGATGCGGGCCAGGGGCTTGCCCGGCAGGCGGGAGGAGGCGTAGCGGGCGGGGATGACCACCAGCACCGGGGGGGGGGAGGGACTCATCGCTTGTTCTCCGCCTCTTTTTCGATGACCACTTTCTTGACCTCGCCGCGACCGTCGTCAAAGGCGATGAGATCGGCCACGGCGCTGCCCAGCCGCAGTTTGGCCGTCACTTGCAGCGGCAGGCGGCGATGGTCGTCGCTGATCCAGATGGTCAGGGCCCCCTCGTGGCGGAACAGGTCGGAACTCTCCACCGTGGGTTGCACCGGCAGGGCCTGGAACCACCCCAGCGGGGTGAGAATTTTTTCCGACGCCCCCACGATGATCTGCGCCTCGTAGGGGAGTTCCTTGTCCAAAATGGTCAATTGGATGGAGGTTCCCGGCTTGAGATTTTCCCGCCGCCGCATGAGGTAAAAGGCGGTGAGGGGGTCGTCCACCTCCGGCGGCAGGGGTTCGATGCGTCGCAACGGTTCGGCCTTGAACTGGCGTTCGGCGTAAAGCTCCTCCCGATTGAACCGGAAGAGGGTGAGACGGGTCTTGCCCTTTTCCCACTGCTCCTTGCGATAGAGCAGGGCGTGGGGCGGGGACATTTTCCACCACCCCTCGGAATAGAGCCGGTCCCGCACCTTGTGCAGCGCCTCCACCACCCCCGCCGAACGGAGATTGGCCTCCACCGCGTAGCGATCCGGTTCCGGCTGGGTGAAGGTCATCTCCGCCACGCCGCCGGGGACGCCCATCCAGTGAATGTTGTAGGTCAGGCTCTCCCCGGCGACGGGGCCGAGAACGGAGGGCGGCTCCGGGGGCGGCATCGGGGGCGTTTCCTCGCCCCAGGCGGCGGTCAGACCCATCGTCAGGGCCAACCCGGCCCAGCGCAGGGCGGTGGATCGTTTCATGACCTCTCCTTGAGGAGCGTGGAATGTTCCGGGCGGCGGCTCACTTCAGCCGGATGTCCAGCCGGTCGAGGGCGTCCTCGATGGGGATGAAAAAGTTGATGCCTGTTCCAACCCGGGCTCCTTCCAAGGTGTGTCCTGCAATTTCTCCCTTCGTTGTAATTCCGATGACATTGCCATGTTCATCCAGCAGGGGGCCGCCGCTGTTTCCTCCTTGGACCGTGACATCGCTTTGGATCCAGGGCAGATCCTTTCCCTTGGTCTTGCGAAAGGCGCTGATGATCCCCCTGGTGACAGTCGAACTTAATTGAACATCCCTGGGGGAGCCAATGGCGTAAACCGGGGAGGATACTTCCGGCGGATTCAAACGGATCGGCAGGGGGGTGAGACGTTTCCTATGCTCCTCCTCCACTTGAATCAGGGCGGCATCCCTTTCCCGGTCCAGTCGCAGCACCTCTCCCTTGTATTTTCGTCCATTGGGGAATTTGACCTGGACGCGCCGCGCGTCGCCTACCACGTGGGCGTTGGTCATAATATGCCCCTGATGGGAAATGGCGAAGCCGCTGCCATGAGTGTCTCCTTGCAGAATGGTCACGGTCCCGGCGCGGACAGCGTCGATATTTTTCTCCATGCTTCCCGAGAAGGAGCGAACCGTGGGGATGGAGACCGGTTTGGCCTTTACTTCCTCTTTTTCATCCTCGCCGTCCTTCGCATCACCGCCGCCTTCGCTGGTGGCGAGGGCGTAAAAATCCCTTTGGCCTAACAAGGCGCCGAGGGAGTTATACATGGCTTTGGAGATGAGCGCTTCAAGGCTGATCATGCGATCGGGAACATTGAACTCGGCCACGCTTGGAATGGATTTACGATAAACGATGCTATCCGAGGCGGTATCGAGAACCTCCCAATTGATGATCATCTGGATGTATCCCCGGTCCAGGTGCTTCTTGGTCGCCATGCAACCGTTAATGTATAATTCCCCGACTTCTCCCCCAAGTTGAAGATCGCTGTCGGCTTGTTCGCGCTTGTTGAACACCCCCTTGCCGTCAACGGTTCGATAACCATAGCTTCTCAGCATCTCCATCATGGTATCCTTGGTGACCTCGGCACCGATCTGGTCAATTTTGTCCTTGTCCCACGTCTGGCTATGTCCGTAGCATTCCCATCCGCCAGCATTGTTGAAATACACGGCACCGGGTTGGATCTTATAGATAAATTTTTTCACCTCAAGCACCCGACTGGTTTCTCGGCTGGAAACTTTAATCGGCTGAGGCATGGGCGCGGTTTGCGCGGTGACCGGTTGTCTGCATCCCCATGTGGAGGATAGCGCCAGGGCGAGGACGGACAGGCGAAGCAAGCGCGAAAACCGGTTCATGGCGTATCATCCTTGCCGGGAGAAATGATGAAGACGAAATCCAAAGGGGGAATTGCCCTCTCAAGCCGGGTGGAACCGTGGCGTCGCCGGGTGTAACGTAATCGCTTGCAAGGCCGACGGAGCGATCCCCGGGAAGAGATTTTCCGAATCGCGGTGGGGGTCGTCAAGTTGTTGTCCAAAAAATTCGGAAAGTGGCTGGACGGGAAGAAGCGAGGCGTCGAATGGGGGAAGGGCGGCGGGTGATTTTGCTGGACCGGGACGGGGTGCTCAACGAGGATCGGCCCGATTATGTCCAGACCACGGAGCAGTTGCGCCTCCTTCCCCAGGCGATGACCGCCCTGGCCCGACTGCGGCGGGCGGGATTCGCCGTGTTGGTCTATACGAATCAGGCGTGCGTCGGCAAGGGGCTGGTAAGTCTGGAGACCCTGGAGGCGATCCACGGCGATTTGCGCCGGGCGGCGGAAGCGGCGGGGGGCGAGATTGACGACATTTTTTATTGTCCCCATCGCGACGACGAGGGGTGCGACTGTCGCAAACCCAAGCCGGGGTTGATTCTGGCGGCGCAACGGCGCTGGGGGTTCGACCTTGCCGAGACGTGGGCGGTGGGGGACGCCGAGCGGGATCTGCGGGCGGCCTGGAGCGCCGGTTGCCGCGCCGCCCTGGTGCGCACCGGCAAGGGGCGTCAAACGGCGGAAAAATTGCCCGGGGTTCCCACATTTGATACCCTGGATCACTTCGTGCGAACGTTGCTCGATCCCCACTCGTTTTTACACCAGGCGGAAGCCGGACGTCGGCCCGTCGCATGAACCCGCCCAACGGAAGCGGAAGCCCATGATCGATTTCCATCGCGCCCTCGAGGAACACCGCCAGGCGGTGAACGCCCTGGAGGGGTTGATTCCCCAACTGGAGGCCATCGCCCGGCGGATGGGCGCGGCCCTGGTCGAGGGGAGGACCATCTTTTGGATGGGCAACGGCGGCAGCGCCGCCGACAGCCAGCATCTGGCCGCCGAACTGGTGGGACGGTTCACCCGGGAGCGGCGGGGCTTGCCCTCCATCGCCCTGACCACCGACACCTCGATCTTGACGGCGGTGGGCAACGACTACGGCTACGAGCGGATTTTTTCCCGCCAGATCGAGGCCCTCTGCCGCCCGGGGGACGTGGTGGTGGGGATCTCGACCTCCGGTTCCAGCCCCAACGTGCTGCGGGCGCTGGAGCAGGCCAAGGCCCTCGGGGCGTGGACCGTGGGGTTCGCGGGCAAGGACGGGGGCCAGCTGCGGGAGGTGGCGGACGCCTGCCTGATCATCCCCTCCGCCGTCACCGCCCGGATTCAGGAGGCCCACATTTTGGCCGGACATCTCCTTTGCGACTGGGTGGAGGCGTTCATGATGGATCCCCCCCGGGGCTCGACTCATGTTTGATCGTCGCGGCGAGGTGCTGGAGGCGCTGGGCGGGGGATTTCGCGGTCAGCGGGTGCTGGTGGTGGGGGATGTGATGCTGGACCGCTACCTGTGGGGCGAGGTGACGCGCATCTCCCCCGAGGCCCCGGTGCCGGTGGTGCGGGTGGTGCGGGAGAGCGAGGGGTGCGGCGGCGCGGCCAACGTGGCGTTGAATTTGGCCCGATTGGAGATTCGCCCCGCCCTCGCCGGTCTCCTCGGGGCCGATGACGACGGCCAACGCCTCGCCGCCCTGCTGGAACGGGCCGGGGTGGAGGTGGAGGGGCTGACCCCCGCGGAGGATCGTCCCACCATCACCAAGACCCGGGTGGTGGGGGGGCATCAGCAGATGCTCCGGTTGGATCGGGAGGCGTTGGAGCCTCCCCCCGCCCGCGCCCTGGAGGGGATGCTGGCGGCGGCGTTGCGTCGCCTGGAAGCGGATACGGCGGTGCTGATCCTCTCCGACTACGCCAAGGGGGTGTTGGACGAAACGGTGTGTCAGCGGCTGATCGCGGCGGCGCGTCGTTTGGGGCTGCCGGTGTTGGTGGATCCCAAGGGGAGCGATTTTCGCAAATATCGCGGGGCGACGGCCCTCTCGCCCAATCGTCAGGAGCTGGCGGCGGCGACCCGGGTTCCGGTTCACGACCTGGACGCCCTGCTCCAGGCGGCCCAGGGGATGGTTCGGGAGTTGGACCTGGCGTTTCTCGCCGTCACCTTGAGCGAAAAGGGCATCGCCCTGGTGGAGCGGGAGGGGGTGCGGATGATTCCCGCCACCGCCCAGGAGGTGTTCGACGTCTCCGGGGCGGGGGACACGGTCATCGCCACCCTGGCGGCGGGGTTGGCGGCGGGGTTGGAGCGGCTGGACGCCCTGCGACTGGCCAATCTGGCCGCCGGCGTGGTGGTGGGCAAGGTGGGCACCACCCCCATCGAACTGCGGGAGCTGTTGGGGGCGGTGACGGCGGGGGAGGCCCTGGAACAGTCGGCCAAGCTGTGCGACCTGGAGGGGGCCGAGCGGCGGGTCAAGGAGTGGCGGCGGCGGGGGGAGCGCATCGTCTTCACCAACGGCTGCTTCGACCTGCTCCACGCCGGACACGTCTCCTATTTGGAACGGGCGCGGCGGCTGGGGGGGCGTCTGGTGGTGGGGCTCAATACCGATGCCTCGGTGCGCCGTCTCAAGGGGCCCAGTCGGCCGGTGATCCACGAGGAAGACCGGGCGCGGGTGCTGGCCGCTCTGGTCGCCGTGGATCTGGTCCTGCTGTTCGACGAGGAGACCCCTCTGCGGTTGATCCGCCAACTGCGTCCCGATGTGCTGGCCAAGGGGGCGGACTATCGGGAGGATCAAGTGGTGGGGGGGGCGGAGGTCAAATCCTGGGGCGGTCAGGTGGCCCTGGTCCCCCTGGTGGAGGGGCGCAGCAGCAGCGACATCGTCGCCCGCGTCCGCGCCGCCGAGGGAACCCCGGACGCCCCGTCGCCCGCTCCTTAAATGGGCATGGCGGTCCACGCCACCCCGGAGCATGAAACCGGCTCCTCACCCCCAACCCCTCTCCATTCATGGAGAGGGGTTGGGGGTGAGGTGACGACGTGTTTCACTGTAAAGGATTCAAGCTCGAAATCTCGGATCTCATCGGAAAGGAACGCCGGACCATGTACATCGTCACAGGCGGCGCCGGGTTCATCGGTGCCAACATCGTGGCCGGACTCAACCGGCGGGGGGAGTCGGACATTTTGGTGGTGGACAACCTGGAGAAGGGGGAAAAATTCCTCAATCTGCGGGATCTCCAGTTCGCCGACTTCATGGACAAGCGGGAGTTTCGCCAGCAACTGGCCGCTGGGGCCTTCCGGGAGGCCTTGGTGCGGGGGATTTTTCATCAAGGGGCCTGCTCCGACACCATGGAGTACAATGGCCGCTACATGATGGACAACAACTTCACCTACTCCAAGGAGCTGCTCCACTTCTCCCTGGAGCGGGAGATCCCCTTCGTCTACGCTTCCAGCGCCGCCACCTACGGCGACAGCCTCCAGTTCGCCGAGTTGCCGGAAAACGAGCGCCCGCTCAACGTCTATGGCTACTCCAAGCTGCTGTTCGACCGCTACGCCCAACGTTATTACGCCAAAGCCAACAGCACGGTGGCGGGGCTGCGCTATTTCAACGTCTATGGCCCCCGGGAGGATCACAAGGGGCGAATGGCCTCCATGGTCCATCAACTGTATCACCAGTTGAAGGAGAGCGGCGTCGCCACCCTGTTCGAGGGGACGGGAGGCTATGGCGACGGGGATCAGCGGCGGGATTTCATCTTTGTCGAGGATGCGGTGGCGGTGAATCTTTTCCTCTCCCAGCGACCGGAGGCGCGGGGGGTGTACAATGTGGGAACCGGTGCCAGCCGCAGCTTCAACGATATCGCTCGGGCCTTCATCGGGTTGATGGGGCAGGGGGATATACGCTACAAGGCGATGCCCGAGGGGTTGCGGGCCAAATATCAAAGTTTTACCCAGGCCGACGTCTCCCGCTTGCGGGCCGCTGGCTTCGACCAGCCCTTCACCCCCCTGGAAAAAGGGGTGGCCGCCGTGTTCGGTCAGCTGGAGTCCCGCTGATTCTCGCCCTTCGTTCCTCGCCCTTCCCCCTTCTCCCGCCGGGAGAGGGGGGCGGAGGCGACCGGACCGGGGCCTTCCCGAGAAACCGGTTCGGGAATCTCCGACGGGGCGGGAGGGTCTCGCCCCGTCGATTGGCATTCCACGCGGCCCTCCGATATAGTCCGACGTTTTTCCTCCTCCTCTCCCGCTTACGCCCCGGCGTTGAGCGCCGCACGTGAAAGAGCCCGCCATGTCCGCCACCTTGAGGGAGTTTCCTCACTTGGTCCTGCTGCCCGGGGCGCCCGCCCTGTCGCTTTTCCGGTGCCAGGGATTGCTGGATGAACTATGCGCCCTCGCCCCCGGGGTGAGGGATCTGACGGCGCGATTTCTCCACTTCGCCGCCCTCTCCCAGCCCCTGGACGAGGAGGAGTTGCAACGCCTGACCTCGCTGCTTCACTACGGCCCCGCCTGGAGCCCCGCCGGAGAAGAGGGGGAGGGCTGGGATCTGTTCGTGGTTCCCCGGTTTGGAACCCTCTCCCCGTGGTCCACCAAGGCGACGGAGATCGCCCGCCGTTGCGGCCTGGAGAAGGTGGGGCGGCTGGAGCGGGGGATCCACTACCGCCTCTCCGGCGCGTTGACTCCGGCCCAACGAGAGCAGGCCGCCGCCCGGCTCCATGATCGCATGACCCAGACCGCCGTCGAGGGGCGGGAGGCCCTCTCCGGGATCTTCCTGGAGACCGATCCCCGACCGCTGAACCGGGTTCCGCTGGGAGAGTTGTCCCAGGCCAATCGGGCGTTGGGGCTGGCCCTCTCGGAGGACGAGATGGCCTATCTCACGGAGAAATATCAGGCGGCGGGACGGGATCCCACCGACGTCGAGTTGATGATGTTCGCCCAGGCCAATTCGGAGCACTGCCGCCACAAAATTTTCAACGCCCAATGGTGGATCGAGGGGCGGGAGCAGGCGGAAACCCTCTTTGGCATGATCCGCGACACCGAGGCCCACGCCCCCCAGGGGACGGTGTTGGCCTATCGGGACAACGCGGCGGTGATGGAAGGGGGGGAAGGATGGCGCTTTCATCCCGATCCGGCGCATCGGGTCTACGGATTTCATGAGGATCGGATCCACCTCCTCATGAAGGTGGAAACCCACAACCACCCCACCGCCATTGCTCCCTATCCCGGGGCGGCCACCGGCTCCGGCGGCGAGATCCGGGACGAAGGGGCCACCGGCCGGGGTTCCCAGCCCAAGGCGGGGTTGTGCGGCTTCACCGTGTCGAACTTGCGGCTGCCGGGGGGGGTGCAACCGTGGGAGGAGCCGGAGTACGGCAAGCCGGGGCGCATCGTCACCCCGTTGCACATCATGCTGGAAGGCCCCATCGGGGCGGCGGCCTTCAACAATGAGTTCGGACGGCCCAATCTCTGCGGCTATTTTCGCACCTTCGAAGAGACGGTGGGGGGGGAGCGGCGGGGCTATCACAAGCCGATCATGATCGCCGGCGGGGTGGGGACGATCAACGCGCGGGACGTGGAAAAACTCCCCCTGCC
>JADGAP010000057.1 GCA_015231965.1 Magnetococcales bacterium
GTTCCCACCACCGCCCCTGGATTCCCGCTTTCGCGGGAATGACGTTTTCGTGGGGAAAGAGTTGGTTGCGCATCCCAGGCGCCGTTTGACGACATGTGCAATTTCAAAATGGAATAGCTATATTCACGCCACGCGGCGGCAAAATTCGCATCATCAGCTTGCGCAAGGCCAATCGAAGGGAGGAGAACGGGTATGTCTCCGAAAATCTTGATGCCGACGGATGAGGAAGAGGCCGCGATCAACGCCGGTATTGCCGCCGATCCCGATAACCCGGAGTGGACCGAGGAAGATTTCGCCCGGGCGCGACCCGCGAATGAAATGTTTCCGGAAATTGTCGCCGCCTACCGGAGGGGGGATTTCTCCCGTCCGCCGCGCATTGTGAAAGAGTCTTCGGATGCGGAATTGCCAACCCTTCCCCTCGCCCGGGAGGTGTACGACTACTTCCGCGCCGCCGGGCCGGACTGGCGGGAGAGGGTCCATCAGGCGTTGCGGGAGTGGATGGCCGCCCACCCCCTGGTGTAAACATCATCCAATTTCGCCCTGTTCTCGGTGAGCGGGGCGCTACTCCAACCGAAATCGAGCCCCTCCCGATGCCTGGATTGTCCTGGTTTCTCGTCCCGCGCCACGCCACCCTGACGCTGTTGGCCCTGGTGGCGCTGCTCTACGGTCAAACCGCCTGGTTCGAGTGGCTCATCGTCGACGACACGGCCTACATCGTCAAAAACCCGATGGTTTCCCAAGGGTTGACCTTGGAAGGGTTGAGTTGGGCCTTTTCCAACGACGATTTCGCCTTGTGGGCTCCCTTGACGTGGCTATCGCTGATGCTCGACGTCACCCTGTTCGGGGTCCATTCCGGCATGGCGCACGTGGAAAACGTCCTGTTTCACGCCGCCAACGTCCTCCTGCTCTATCACTTCCTCCATCGGGCCACCCACGCCCCGGGGCGGAGTTTTTTGGTGGCGGCGCTGCTGGCGGTTCATCCCCTGCATGCCGAGTCGGTGGCCTGGGTGGTGGAACGCAAGGATGTTCTCTTCCTCTTTTTCATGCTGCTGGGATTCCACGCCTGGCTGAGCCACGTCCGCTGGCTGGAAGGGACGGACGATACCCCCGCCAAGGGTGCCCGCTCGGCCTACGGTCGGGTGTTGCTCTGCTTCGCCTTGGCCATGCTGGCCAAACCCATGGCCGTCTCCTTTCCCCTGCTGCTGCTGTTGCTGGACCGCTGGCCCCTGGGTCGAACCGCCTCCTGGCGCGCCTTGATCTGGGAAAAACTTCCCCTGTGGCTGCTGGTGGTGGTTCTCTCCGGCCTGGCCATGGGCGCCGCCTCCGATCTTCGCGCCGCCTCCGAGGCGGCCCCCCTGGGTCAACGGTTGAGCAGCGCCGTCATCGGCTACGCCTTCTATTTGTGGCATGGGGTTTGGCCCAAGGATTTGGGACTCTACTACGCCTTTCGCCTGCAAGCCCTCACCCCCTTCAATCTGGCCCTCTCCCTCACGCTGCTGGGGGGCGTGACGCTGCTGGCGTGGCGCGTCCGGCGGGAGGTTCCCGCCTTGGCCATGGGGTGGGTTTGGTATCTGGTGGCGTTGCTTCCCGCCTTGGGAATCCTCGCCCACGGTGAACAGGCGTGGGGCGATCGCTTCGCTTATCTCCCCATGATCGGGATTTACCTGGGGGCGGTGTGGGGCGTACACCACGCGGCGCAACGCCCGGCATGGTGCCGGTTTCCCCTGGCGGCGGCGGGGGCGACGGTTCTCGCCCTGTTGACGCTGCTCTCCTGGAAACAGATCGGGGTGTGGAACAATACCGAGTCTCTCTACCTCCACACCCTCCAGGCCACCGGACCCAACCCGGTGATCCGCCGCGGCCTGGGCAAACATTACCAACAACGCCAGGAGTGGGAGAAAGCCCTGGAACAGTATCAGGGCATGCGCGCCGAATCCATCCGGGGCAAGAGTTTTTATCAGGCCTCGCTGATCTATCTGGCCCAACTGGCGACCAAGGCTCCAGAGTTGCGGGAGCGGATCATCGAGGATGGACGGCGGGAAGGGAGCCTCTATTTCCGCGCCGGATTGGAGGGGGCGATCTTGCATTACGAGGGGCGGTACGCCGAGGCGCTGCCGCTGCTGGAGCAGGCCTTGACGGAGGCCTCGGACAACATGGAAATCAAGGAGCTGGTGGCCCTGGCGGCCTACGGCGCGGAACAATTCCCCCGGGCCAGGGAACTGCAACAGGAGGTGCTGCAAAGCGATCCGAAACGGGGCGAGAGCCGCTGGCGTTTGGCTCGCACCCTCAACCGCCTTAAGGAGCCTCAAGCCGCCTTGGATGTCTTGCTCCCCACCTTGCGAGAGCGATCGGAGGATCCCCAGGTTCACTATCAAGCCGCCCTGGCGTTGCTTGGCCTGGGACGGCTGCCCCAGGCGGGGGAAGGGCTGCAAGAGGCGCTTCGTCTGGCCAAGGGGGAGTTTCCCGAGGCCAAGAAGCTGCTGGAGGAGGTCAAGGGAATGGCCAAGCTCCAACCGATGATGGAGACCGCCCCCGCCGCCGTGCGGGACAAGGTGAAGCAGGCGTGGGACAAGGAGTTGGGAGCCCTTCAGACCCAACCCTGACCGCCCTCGGACGCGACGCCGGGGCGAGAGAGGAAGAGCAGGGGACGGGAGGCGTTGGGCGCGGGTCAGGCGGCCAACGCCCCCCGGCAGGAGGAGCCCGCCCCCGCCGTGCAACCGAAGCAGTGATCTCCCACCGCCACGTTTCGGCGAGCCAGCGCGGGGGCCTGCGCCTCCGGCAGGCGGCGCAAGGCGGGGTCGATCAAGGGCAGATCGAGGGCGAGGTTGAAATCGCAATCGAAAAGGGTTCCATCCCAGCGCACGCTCACTTGATCGCGGCACATCACCTCCCGGGCCGCCGCCGGATTGAAGGCGTGGCGCAACAGGGCTTCGTACTCCCCGTCCCGCCCCTGGCGGCGCAGATCGGCGCGGAATCGCCCAATGGGCATGTTGGCGAGGGTCAACAGCCGGGTGAAGACAATGCCGAAGCGCTCCCCCAACTCCCGCTTGTAATCCCGCTCCAGGGCGCACTGGTCGCCGGGCAGAAAGGCCCCGCCGGGGTTGTAGACCAGATCCAGGGGCAGCGCCGGATCCTCCCCATAGCCCAGGCCGTTGAGCCGACGCAACGCCGCCACCGCCTGACCGTAGGTTCCCTCCCCCCGCTGGCGGTTGACGTTCTCTTCCAGATAGCAGGGCATCGATGCCACCAGGCCCACCCCGTGATCCCGGAAAAATTCCGGCAGATCGCCGCACTCGGGGGTCAGTAACACCGTCAGATTGCTGCGCACCAGCACCGACAGCCCCCCTTGCCGGGCCTCCCGGATCAGGCGTCGCAGCTGGGGATTCAACTCCGGCGCCCCGCCGGTCAACTCCAGGCGCGGGCTTCCCGCCGACCGCGCCAGGGTCAGCAGGGCCTCCATCACCGGCCAGGACATGGACTCCCGGCGTTCCGGTCCGGCACCCAGATGGCAATGGCGACACGCCAGATTGCAGGTCAATCCCAGATTGGCCTGAATCACGTTCAACCCCCGACAGCGCACTTCGGGCTCGCCGGTGGCTTGGCGATAGTGGGGCAAAAAGGCGTTCATGGACCTCCCTGGCGGTTTCGTCGGCGGGGTGCGGGGCGTCTCATTCAACATCTTCGATGAATCGTCACCCCCTCCGTTCCATTTTTCATCGCGAAAATAGCATAAAAAGTGTTATATCTGAAAGGGATTGACCGTTCAACGCGGCGTGTCCGCGTGATTTCGCCCCCTGCCTCGTCCGGGAGACCGCCATGCCGTTTTTGACGTCGGAGTCCAGCCGTTCCCCCGCCGGACCGGTGCTGGCGTTCTCCCCCGACGCCGACTTGCGGCGTCAGGCGGCGGAATGGTTGGCCCCGGCCTTTTCGGTGATCCACGCCGAGGATGAGGCCTCGGCCCTGGAGTTGGCCCGCCGTCACGCCCCCGCCCTGGCCCTGGTGGAGGTCGGCCCCCATCTGCCCGACCCCACCCGACTGCTGCGGGAGTTGCGACAGCTCTCCACTCCGCCCCCGGTGTTGGCGGTGATGGCCCCTCTGGATTGGGACGGCCCCTGGGAGTCCTGTCTGGAGGCGGGCATGGCGGCCTTTCTGCGGCTGCCCCTGCTGCCCCGCGAGTTGCTGGCCCTGGCCCATCACCATCTGCTGGCCGACCGTCGTCTGCTCTGGCAAAAGGCCGAGGCGGAGTCGGCCAGTCAGGCCAAAACCCTCTTCGTCGCCAGCCTCTCCCACGAAATCCGCACCCCGATGAACGCCATCATCGGCATGACCGAACTGGCCCTCGCCACCGCCGCCTCGCCGGAGCAGCGCAAATATTTGCAAATCGTGCAGCAATCGGCGGACTCCCTGCTGTCGCTGCTCAATGGCGTCATGGATATCTCTCGCATTGAGGCGGGGCGGCTGGAGCTGAACATCACCGAGTTCGATCTGCCCGAGGTGCTGGAAAAAGCCTGCGAAACCCTGGCCATTCAAGCCCACCGCAAACGGCTGGAGATCGTCTGCGACGTCTCGCCGGAGGTTCCCGAGTTCATGGAGGGGGATGCCGGGCGGTTGCGGCAAATTGCCGTCAATTTGTTGAGCAACGCGGTGCGTCACACCGAAAAAGGGGAGGTGGCGCTCTTCGCCCGGCTGGCGGAGCAGGAGATGGAGCCGGAGCGGGAGTGGCGACAATGGTATGAATATCCCGTCTGGCTGCATCTGGAGGTGCGGGATGAGGGCGGGGGCATCGCGGCGGAACAGTTGGAGCGCATCTTCGACCCCTACTTTCACGGCGGCGAGGAGACCTTGGCCTCCTTTGGCGGCGGCACCGGCATGGGGTTGGCCATCGCCCGGGAGTTGACCGTGTTGATGGATGGTCGTATGTGGGTGGAGAGCCAGGAGGGAAAGGGAAGCAAATTCCATGTGGTGGTGCGGCTGGGGGCCTGCCAGAGCGCCATGGGCCAAACCTTTTTCACCCAGGAAGCCCACTTCGCCGGGGAGCGGATTTTGGTGGCCGAACCCCATCCCACCAGTCGGGAGGTGATGCGCCGCACCCTCTCGATGTGCGGGGCCGAGGTGTGGGCCGCCCCGCGAGGCGACGAGGCGATGTTGGCCATGGAGGCGGCGATGGCCGAGGGGAGGCCCTATCGGCTGGTGCTTTTTGATTGCCGCATGCCCGATCTGGGGGGGTTGGAGATGGCCCGCCGGGTGCGGGCCCAGCCGGGATTGGTCGGCGGGGTGCTGTTGATGCTGCCCACCAACCATCGGCGGGATGATCCCGCCCAGTGCGCCTCGCTGGACACCCTTTCGGCCTTGATCAAGCCGGTCCATCCTCGGGGGTTGATTCAGGCGGTGAACGGGGCGCTGGGGTGGGGGACGGAATCCCCTTCCCTTCCCGAATTCGACGGGTTGGAGCGACGGGGCGGCAAGGGTTGGGGGGTGGAGCGGCGGGGCGGCTGGATGGTGTTGGTGGTGGATGACAGCTCCTTCGCCCGTCAGGAGGCGGTGAAAGTGTTGGGCGCGGTCGGGGTTGGCGTGGCCGCGGCCTCGTCGGCGGCGGAGTTCCAGGGGGCGCTGGAGCATCAGGGGGTGGATATGATCCTGATGAGCCTGGAGATGCCGGAGATGGACGGGTTCGCCGCGGTGCGGGCGCTGCGCGAGGGGCGAGCCGGCGTTTCGCCGACGATTCCCATTGTCGGGGTGACGGCCCAGCCGGTGAAGGGGTATCGCAAGCGGGCGCTGGCGGCGGGCATGAACGGCTACGTCACCCGCCCCTACCGGGCGGAAGATCTGCTCACGGCGTTGCGTCGTTTCACTGGCTGGCGTCCGACGTTGGATACCCGGGGGGAAGAGGAACTTCTGGCGGCGTGGGATCCCTTTCCCGTGGCGGACCAGGCCGCCATGACGGAGTTGATCCAACGGCGGCGGGAGTTCGTCGCCCAACGCGGCGCGTGGGAGGAGGGGCTGCGGCGGATGATCCAGGGGCAAGACGGGGCGGGAATCGAAGCCACCGGACAGCAGGTTCGGGAGGCGGCGGGGGCGGTGGGGGCGGCGGGAGTGCGTCGGCGCGCCTTTCGCGTGGTATTGGCGGCTCGTCGCGAGGCCTGGAACGAGGCCAGCGACGAATCGACGGCCCTCGCGGCGGAATGGGATCGGGCCTGCCAGGCCCTGGAGCAGCCGAGCCCGGACGCCGACCTCGCTCCAGAGGCTGATTTTCTTGCCCCCGACGCCGACCTGGAGCCCTCCCTCGACGATTGACGGCCCCCGGGCACCCCGCCCCACTGGCAGCCTGTCGGATTCAGACTCCGCTCATCATGCAACCTATGGATCATTCATCAATAAATTAAAATTTATTGATGAATGATTCTAATTTGTTCAGTGCCGTATCCATAGGTTGCAACATATTGATACGGATAATCCGCCAGACTGTCAGGAAGCGGACGCGCAAAAGCCGGGGAAGGAGACCTCCCCCGGCTTCGTTTGCTCCACCAGCCTTTCGTGCGAAAGGCGCGGCGAAATTACTTCTTCTTCTCTTCCTTCTTCTCTTCCTTCTTGGCGGGATCCTTGGCGTCCTTGGCGGGAGCCTTGGGGGCCTCGGAAGCCCAAGCAGCGCCGGTCAGGGCGAAAGCAGCGGCGGTGGCCAGCGCAACGATCTTGCTCATGTTCATATTCCTTTCAGTCGAAGGTGAAAAGGTGACTCGGTTATGTTTCCTAACAGCCTTCCGAGACGGAAACCGCCCCGGCTTGAGCTTTCACTGAGCGGTCGCTGGCAGAGCTTATCAAGTCATGCCCTGAAACGCTTCCGCTTTTGCCTTGGCGTCCATCCCTTTCGGGTTTCGCCTCGGCCTTGTTAGACTTCATATTGGCTGGATCAACCCCGGCCCGCAACGCCGATTTTGAAAATCTTCCGTATCCTTTTCAACGATTCGATAACAATTGCGACAAATCCCCCACGCATCAGGGTTTGCTAATAGATAAGTCTCCATCGGACCTCTTGAACTCCGGTGGGGGAAGTCGTTTCGCGGATTTTACAGAATGTATGTCAAATGCAACGGAAGTTTAACAATGAAAGGATCCTTTCAAAGGCAGGGATACGTTTTCGCCCTCTTTTTCAGGGGGTGTGAATCCCTCCGAACGGTGGCGATGTTGCGGTGCAATAGATTGAATATAAACAGAAAAATAATGTTCTACGAAAAATTGTCTTGACCCGCGCCCCAACCCGCGTATAAGCCGAGGTAGGGTGATCCGGTGTCACGTTCGCTCTCCCTCGCGGAAAGGGAGCGGGAAACCGCCGCGTCTACCCCTCCCGCCGCCGACAAACACGCCCCCAGCTTTTGCGGACGCGCCCCCTCCTGGGCCGTCCCCGCCCCGAATCCCCTTCGGTCCGGCGAGGAACCCTCCCGGTGCGCCCGGAGTGTTCCCCACGGCGCGTCCTCCCTTCCTTTGTCCCTCGCGTTCTCCCAAGGTTTGATTCGGGGTTGCATCGCCTCCCATCGGTCCAGCCGTACCGAGCCCTCGGCTTGGCCCGGCCCATCGTTCCTTCCCTGAAACCGGATCGGCGCTTTCCGCCGCCTCCGGCACCCCCGTTCGTCCCGACGAACAACCCAAGGCATGATCGGCACCCCGTGACAGGGCTCAACTTTCCACCCAAGGAGTCCAACCATGACCCAACCCTTCCATCCACCCCTTGCCCACATGGACAAACGCCAGAGAGGAGCCTGACATGACTTGCAAAACCGGTGGCGGCAACCGCTGCCAAGAGTATGACCCCGACAACGGCCGGTATGGAGGCGATGGCACCTCCCGTACCGGTGACGCCCGATCCTAGCACCCGCTTTACGACAGCCCGGAGATCATTCTCTATCGGCGGCAGCATACCACCCGCGAATTTTTGCGCGCCGCCGAGGAGGAGGAGCAATCCGGCAATCAGCGCGAGGCGGATTTCCTGCGGGAATTGGCCAAGCGCGGGGGATCCGACGCCGAACCGGGTTACGTCACCAACCTGCTCGACGAGAGCTTCAAGATCCATCTTGAAGCCGGGCGGGTGAAGGAGGAGTACTGGGCAAAGGAGGCCGAAGAAAACCGGCGCGGTAATTCGCCGGATTGGGAGCGGAAACTCAGTGGATCTCGTCTTGGCGTCGCACTCGGGGAAGGGGAGTATCTGCCCCAGTTCACGGATGAAGAGAAGATGTACATCATGCGCCAGTTCCGCTACAATTTCCGCGTGGGGATTGGCGATGTGCCGGAGTGGAAGCCGTTCATGCCCAGGGAACTTGCCGTGCGGCTTGGAATGGATGAGAACGGGCGGTTTGATCCCAACGGTCCCTTCTACTGGATGAATCCCCCCGATCCTAATCAGATCATACCTCCGGAGATCTATCCCGGGGTCGACATGGACAGCGTGGTTCAGTTGGGGCGGGAGCATTACGGTAATCTCAACTGGTTCCGGAAGCATGTCCAGACGGGAGGCGAGGGGGACTACAAGAATAAGTTCAAAAAGTCTCTGGGGGTCGGTGATGTGATGCCGGAAAAGAATCCCTACGAGAACTTTGGGAACTTCCACTACGGTGTGTTGGGAAGGTCGGTTGGAATCCCTGATCAAGTGTTGCTTCGCGTCGCTGGTGGTTATCAGTTGTGGAGCGGGACGAGCACCCGGGTGTTCTCTAGTTTTGCAGGTCGCCCGCCTTATGGGGACGATCCTGAAGACCAGTGGTGGATTCAGCAGGGCATCAACTTCTACAACCGCCACTACGGGAATCGTCCGTAACCCCTAATCCATCCCGCAACCGCCTTCAGTCTGGCGGTTGCGGGCTTTTTCGCGAGTAAGAAGGTAGCCATGCCATGATAATGTTCCTTAAGATCGTCGCCGCGCTGGGGGTTGTGTATGTCGTGGGATTTTTTGCGCTCATCTTTTTTTTTGTCGCAGGGGGGATTAACCCTGAAGAAGAAAGATATCGGGTCACTTCACCCAATGGTCGAATGGACGCGGTTATTGTTACCATGAACGCAACCATGACGGTTCCGGAGGTGAACAAAATTTTCATTGTTTCAAGGGGCGGGGCTTTTGACGATGGCGAACTTATTTTTAAATCGCACTTTTGGCTCGAGGCGGTGGTGGGTTGGTATGGAGACGACACAATTATTCTTGAATATGATGCTGCCAAGAGGCCGACGAATTATGTCAATGTTGAAATGGATGGGCATAGAGTAAGGCTTGTCCTCAATCCAAGGCCGACTCCCTGTAATCTCAGGGAGGAATCGTGCCCTTGGCATGAAAAATTTTACCCGCTTTGCGACCAGATTGATCAAGCGCGGGACGATGTTCCATGCTTTGACCGCAAAACCATGAAAGTAATCAGGAATCAGCCTGAATGAGATCGCGATTAATTCGTTGGCGCTTTCCTTGGGGCGCGTTGTCGTATCAATGCTTGAGAGGAATCCTCGTACCTATCTCTCGGCTGAATACCAGCAACCGCCTTCAGGCTGGCGGTTGCGGGCTTTTTCACAATTAAGAAGGTGAACCCGTCATGAAGATGTTGCTCAAAACTGTCGTCGGCTTGGGTGTTGTTTACATCGTGGGATTTCTTGCGCTCATCTATCTTATCGGAGGGGGATCTGTTCCAGAGTATGAGCGACATCGCATCTCTTCACCCAATGGTCGGATGGACGCCGTTGTCGTGATAAAGGGCGGTACCTTGATCCTTCCTATCATCACTCAGGTTTATATCGTTTCCAAGGGCGAGGAATTTGACGATGGAGAGCTTCTTTTCAGGTCCACCTATCTTTCAAATGGCTTAATAAACTGGGACGGGGATAATGTCATCCTCATTGAGCATGACGCCGCCAGGGATCCGACCAATAATCATGATGTGGAAGTGGCGGGGCATCGAGTAAGGCTTGTGCTCAATCCAAGGCCGACTCCCTGTAATCTCAGGGAAGAATCGTGCCCTTGGCATGAGAAACATTACCCGTTTTGCGGACAGAATGATCAAACGCAGGACGAATTCCCATGTTATGAACACAAAACCGGTAGAGAAATCAGGAGTCGGTCAGAATTGTGAAACTGATTTATCCATCGGCACCTTCCTTGGGGGCGACTTCGGTGTCATTCCATCGTTTGGACGCGCTGGACAATTCCAAGTTATAGGCTTAACCATTCCCATCGTTCATCCCCTGGAACCGGATCGGTCCTTTCCGCCGACCCCGGTGCCCCCCGTTCGTCCCGACGAACAACCAAAAGAATGATGCGCGCCCCGCGACGGGGCTCAATCCTCCACCCAAGGAGTTCAATCATGACCCAAGCTCCGGCGGCGATCCCACGTGGGCGCGTCACACAACCCCTAGCGTATCACGCCCCCTGAATCGCGCCCATGCGAAGCGCGGGGTTTTTCTTTCCGTTGTTCAACCCATCACCACGCAAGAGGAGTACAAACGATGTCAAACGCAGGCTGTAAACCCAATGGCAGTGGCGGCGATCAACCATATGACGAGAGGGGGCGCTACGCCGGATGCGGCGGATGCGGCTCGGGCGGCTCGGGCGGCTCTGGCGGCCCCGGCTCCGCCGGAGGCAAGGAGGGCAGCGACGCGCCGGACGCCCCATGGTGGATGAAGCATTTGAATCTGGCACCCAACGGTTTTCCCACCTTCAACTACTGGGACGCGGGTCAGGAAGGGATGACCCTGGCCGAATCGGAAAAGGCGATGGCCTTGAAGGAGTCGCTGCTCCAGTCGTGGTTCGACGCCGCATGGGCGCGGGACGGCATCGCCCTGCTGCGGGAACACGGGCTGTTGCCCGAGGGGGTGACGGCAGCGGGGCTCATCACCCCGTTGGACGCCGTGTTGCAGGCGATTTTGGCCTTCCTGGAAGGGCTCCCCTCCCTGTCGCTGATTGGGGAGGCCGGCGCCGCCGAGGCGGCACCGGAGGAACTGCCCACGCCGGAGTTTCCCTCCGCTCTGAACCGTTTGATGTCACGTTCCGAATGGGATCGCTTTTCCGGCATCCTGAATCAAATCCCTGGCATGGATGCGATTCTTAAGGAAGCCATGATGCCGACCATTGGCTTTGAAGGGGGGAGTACAGTCAATCGAGAGGTTGTCATGGGGCTTTCCCCTCGTACCGTGGCGGATCCAGATGTTCGGAATCGTTTGTCAGCAGAAATATGGAAAAAGGCACCGAGTCAGATGGAGGATCTGGAGCGGGTCAAGGTCATGATCGCCAAGCTGGATGCGAATCTTAAGGATGCCGGCGGTCTTCGGGCCATTCGCAATCAGTTTACCCATCCCAAGCTGTTGGCGGTCGTGTTGGACTCGCTTTATCAACACGGGCCTGTAGGCGGGGCTCAGATGCTGCGGGGCGTTGCCGATGTGTTCCATGGTCGAGCAGAGGTCGTTACGAATGATTACCTGAGTGCGAACACGGCGACCGAACTCAAGGCGTTGTTTGAGGATCCCTCGACGCAGCACGCCATGATGAACAACATCTTCGCCCGGCGTTCGTTGTGGGCGGAGCTGAATTATCCGGAGATGACCCGAGGTCTGATGAATCGGTTCTACTCCTTCACCTTGTGAGGCGATATCGGAGTCCCGGATCCTGACCGATCCGGGACTCCGAATCTTTCAGGCTCCTTGGGGTTCCCGATGTAAGGACGCAATTTGAAGTTCTCGTTCTGAAGCTCCTTCCAGAAAAAATGTCGATCCGAGGTCAACTCCGCTTTGACCACCCTCCAGGAGTTGAGTTCGGCAACCAAATGATAGGCGAGGGGCGGTTGAGTCCAGAAACGGTAGCTTAATGGACACGGTTCGGTTTTTTCGGTTGTTACGGAGGATGGACAGTTCCCATGAAACTCCCGGACCCGGATGTGAAGAAAAAGGGTGATCTCGCCGAAGGGCGGGTCGGATTTGTAATCCCGGAGGTAGGGCATGTCCACCATCCCCGCCGGATGAAAGTCAATCACCGTTCTCTTGGGGACGGTTTCCGTCACGGGTCTTCCCGCTCCATGGGATGGGTCGCCGCCACATATTTGGGCTTCATGGCGATCATGGCAAAGATAGTGCCGGATGGCGGCGCAAAACGGGGTTTCCTGGGAAACGATGCAGTGGTCGATGGGTTGTTCCAATGGAAAGGCGAGGTGGACGCCTGCCACGTTTTGCATCATGAATTCCATGGCCGCTTGGTTCAGATTCCAGGGAATGATTTCATTTTTTGATGGAGTGGGCGGCGGGGGCGGATTCGCGGTGGGAGATGGGGGGGGGAGGGAGGGCGTCGGATGTTCACGCGCCGTCGGAGAATGCGGCGATGCGCCAACGACTTCGGTCAGTTCATCCCTGAATTCGTTCACGGGTTGAGATACATAGGGGGAATCGGAGTCTACGACGCGCCATGCTCCCTTCGCTTCCCGCAGGACGAAGAGGCGCGCCTGATCCGATCCGACGGGTTCCTTCAGAGAACAGAAGGAGTCCAGGGGAAGCTCCCCCAATAACTGTTTGGTGGAGCAATTCAGATCGGGTTCATGAAGTTTATAATGAATGATGAGGAAGGCATCCCCCGACCGCCATGGCATGACATCTGAACCAAGATTGCGCTGAATGGTGCGGAGGGAGGCCTCATCGATCACCCCGCGGGTCACGGGGCGAAAATCCATCCTGTAAGGATGTCGTGCATCGCCGAAGCGGTGGTAGGCGCAAATCCGTCCGTTGTCCCGCACCGCATCGCACAGCGCCGGGTCGCTCCACATTTCGCCAGCGATGAGGGTTTGCACGGCGCAATAGGGGGTGTCCCGTTGTCCGATGCAGCCCCCGACGGTGGTTCGGGGATCGTTGGTAATCACCCGCTCCGGAGCGACGCCTTCCGGCAGTGCGGACTCGGACGCCCCGCCCGGGGTCGCCAGCGTCAGGCTGGCGGAGAGGACCAGCGCTGCCCGCAACGCCCACATTTGGATGGTTTGGTTTCGCTGATTTTTCACATCTTGTCCCCCAGAATTCCGCCCAAGTCCTGGCGGCGACCGCCCGTGGGCGGGTCACACAACCCCTAGCGTATCACGTCCCAGCGGGACGGGCCAAGCCGCGCCCCGGAGGGATGCCTTGGCTTTTTTCCGTATCAACCCTTCACCGCAAGAGGAGTACAAACGATGTCAAACGCAGGCTGTAAACCCAATGGCAGTGGCGGCGATCAACCGTATGACGAGAGGGGGCGCTACGCCGGAGGCGGCGGATGCGGCTCGGGCGGCTCGGGCGGCTCTGGCGGCCCCGGCTCCGCCGGAGGCAAGGAGGGCAGCGACGCGCCGGACGCCCCATGGTGGATGAAGCATTTGAATCTGGCACCCAACGGTTTTCCCATCTTCAACTACTGGGACGCGGGTCAGGAAGGGATGACCCTGGCCGAATCGGAAAAGGCGATGGCGCTGAAGGAGTCGCTGCTCCAGTCGTGGTTCGACGCCGCATGGGCGCGGGACGGCATCGCCCTGCTGCGGGAACACGGGCTGTTGCCCGAGGGGGTGACGGCGGCGGGGCTCATCACCCCGTTAGACGCCGTGTTGCAGGCGATTTTGGCCTTCCTGGAAGGGCTCCCCTCCCTGTTGCTGATTGGAGAGGCCGACGCCGCCGAGGCCGCCAAGGCCGCGTTGGAAACGCCTCCCATCCCGGCGGAGAAGAGCGGCATCATCGATCCGGAAGACTGGGATGCCTTTGGCAAGGCCCTGGATGGCATTCCGGGGATGGAAGGCAAGCTCAAGTACGCCATCATGATGACCGTCGCCTGGGAAGGGGGAAGCAATCCCAACGGAGACGTTTTAACGGGACTGACCAGCGCCGCATTGGACAGTAATAAGACCAAGGAGCGGTTGCCAGATCGACTGAAAAACCTTCCGCTTGAAAAAATGACGGTGTCGGATCGGGTGGAAGTCATCATGGCGCATTTGGATGCGTCCCTGGAACGGGCTGGTGGGCTTGCTGCCGTGCGCGAGGCCTTCCCGGATCGGGAAATGCTCTCCTCCGTGTTGGATGTGGTCTTCTCGCGGGGGAGCGGTCGTGGCGCTGAAATGCTGCGTCGCGCATCCGAAGAGTCCATCAGTAGTCAAGAGCGGGGGGCCAATGCTTGGCCGACCTATGTTGACAGGAAGGGCAATATCCGGGAAAAGGCGTATCCCGAAGCCAGCCCGGAAACCTTGGAACGCTTGAAACGCATCGGGCAAGACGCCACCCAGAAGCGTCGCTTTTTGAATAAGTTGGAGGGCGAGCGGAATTCCTGGGATAAAATCTTCAAGCCAACGAAGGTGAAGGGGTTGTCAAAGCGGAACCGGTTCTTCAGCTTCCAGTAAAACCAGATGCCGTCTGGACGTTGCGAAAGGCGTCCAGGCGGCATTATGGCAACTCTTCATTGGTGAGAAAATAAGGATCCATGTTCGGGGCATGACCAGGTTGTTGGATATTCCATTGGCGAACATTCAAAGGATCGTTTTGTGAATCGAAAGCCGCGACTCGCCAACGCCCGTTTTCTTTTTGTAGAAAAAAGTTTCTGGGAGCGCTTTCCCATCGGGGGGAAGCAGAGGGGGAGGGTTTTGCATGGGTTTGGTATTCCGCCGGAAGATCTCGAAGGTTCTGGATTTCGTTCCATCGAATGTGTAGGTATAATACGACCTTATCTCCGGCGAAACGAGTAGCGTGATCCCCCGATGGAAACGACGCCATGAGATGAACCGGATAAATATCAAGCCTCCAACCCGGATGATCAGGCGATGGCGACTTTCCTGGTTTCTCACAATAGTTGCCAATAAGTTGAAGACTGAATACCGCGTTGCACAATATGGGGTCTTGAGTCGCTTCCCATGCAATGGCGGTGATGGCGGCGCAAAAAGGGGTGATGGGATTTCCAATGCATCCTGGCCAAGGTGGGGAGGTGGGCAATGTTCCACTCCAGCCCCTTTTCCCGCGAACCTGGGCGTTCATGGCGGATGGATTGAAGTTGAACGGAATGATTTCCTCAGGGTTTTTGTTCGCGGCAGGAGGAGGTTCTCCAGAGGAAATCGCCTCAAGCGCCAGTCGATTCGGAACCGGATGTTCCTGGCGGGTTAACAGGTAGGCCTCGACCGTCACCTTTTCTTTCAGATCAAACCACCAACTGTCAAAGGAACTGAACAATGGATCATAAGGCGATTCAAGGTGAATGACGCGCCAACCGGATTCATTTTTGCGGAGATGAAAGGTTCTCTGGTCGGGCTGGGGATCACGGCGAACCGGGGGACAGAACCATGCCGAATGTTCGGGATCGGATAAGGAGTCGGCGTGGCACGTTGGATCGGGCGACCATCGTTTCTGGTCAAGAACCAAGAATACATCGCCTTCCCGCAACTGGAGAAAGTCATAACCCGCGTCTTGCTTAAGAATTTCAAAGGCGCGACCTTGCGGAGCAATCAATCCCACGGGTTTGAATTCAATGACATAGGGATGTCTTGCGTCGCCGAAGCGGTGATAGGCGCAGAGGCGACCATGGTCCCGCACCGCATCGCATAACGCCGGGTCGCTCCACATTTCGCCAGCGATGAGGGTTTGCACGGCGCAATAGGGGGTGTCCCGTTGCCCGATGCAGCCCCGGACGGTGGTTCGGGGATCGTTGGTAATCACCCGCTCCAGAGCGACGCCTTCCGGCAGTGCGGACTCGGACGCCCCGCCCGGGGTCGCCAGCGTCAGGCTGGCGGAGAGGACCAGCGCTGCCCGCAACGCCCACATTTGGATGGTTTGGTTTCGCTGATTTTTCACATCTTGTCCCCCTGAATTCCGCCCCAGCCCCGGCGGCGACCGCCCGTGGGCGGGTCACACAACCCCTAGCGTATCACGTCCCAGCGGGACGGGCCAAGCCCCGCCCCGGCGGGATGCTTTTGCTTATTTTCCGTTTCAACCCATCCCCACGCAAGAGGAGTTCAAACTATGTCAAACGCAGGCTGTAAACCCAATGGCAGTGGCGGCGATCAAAGGGCTCAACCATCCACCCAAGGAGTCCAACCATGACCCAAACCTCCCATTCACCCCTTGCCCCCATGGACAAACGCCAGAGAGGAGCCTGACATGACTTGCAAAACCGGCGGCGGCAACCGCTGCCAAGAGTATGACCCCGGTAACGGCCAGTACATCGCCGATACACCGGGAGACGCGGCCTACTGGAAGAAGAAGGCGCTTCCACTCAAAATGGGTCGCGAACAGGATGGGTACGATGCCTACGTGGATGCCTATGTGAATGCCATCCTGGAAGCCTACCGGGGTGTCAAGGCGCTTTTCGTCAACCATCGGCTTCCGTCACAGCCTTTGAGAGGCACGTATTTTTTTGGTGGCGCGGGGATGGAAGGCGACTATATTGATGATATGGTCGCCGCGTTGCGAGAGGTTGGAATCTCAAGCGTTCATGCTGCCGACCGGCACGAGTGGTCGTTTGGCGACAAGAAAATGGATGCGCTTGCGGTTCCGTTTCTCATGTCTCGGGATGTGATTTCCACCGACTTTGGTCGGTTCGGCTCCCAAGGTGAACAGTTCAACCTCATCGGCTATTCCTTTGGCAGCTTGAAGGCTGCCCAGGCGGCCCTTGACTATGCGGACCTTGGGGGGCGGGTGGACCATCTGGTGCTGATTGGATCTCCGATCGGGCTGGAGTTGTTGCAGGAAGTTTCATCCCATCCGTATATCGGTCAGGTTGTGGTTATGAATTTGACCGAGATGGGGGACCCAATCAGTGCTGGGATGACGTTTGGCGATCTGGTCGACGGCATTCCAATCGTGGTAAAGCAACAGGAGACGAGGGAGGGTCACTTTCACTACGGTGATCCGCCGGAAAACGCCAATCATGATGCGCGCGTAGAGCGGAGCAACCGTCGTCGTTTGCTGGTGGAGTGGTTGTACAATTTTGGCATGCGGTGAACCGGACCCCCCACAATACACTTGGGAACGGGGGAGGATAATACCTCCCCCCCTTCTCTCGAAATGAATCTGAAACATCATTCATTCAATCATGCGTTGAATCAATCGTTGATCGTTTTGAAGTTCATGGCCGTGGGCATCGCATGGATGTGTATGGTCATCGTTCTGGGATTTTGGATGAGGATGGCCTATTTCTTATCCAGCCTATTCGGGTTGCATGGCGTTCATCATGAAATCAGTGCGATGGGGTCGGAATTACAACTGGTCATGATTATCTGGGCCGCTGTATTGACATTCATACCTTTTTCGATCGGGCTTGTCGTGTTGAGGGAAAAGAGAGACATTCTGGCCATGCTCTGGATGGGCATGTATCTGCATCTGTGCATTCAGTCGATGTCGGAACAGTACCAAAGGGAAAGCAACGTTGCCAAAAGCATCGAGCGAAAAGGGGAGATTAAGAACAAGACTAGCCATTGCATGTCAAAAACAATGGAACAACAATCCGAGTGCCTTGCGACCTTGATCGAGGAGTATCGAACGTATCATGCCCATTGAGGACGCCAGGGCGAGCGCAACGCCCATCACCGCGTCATCCGGCATCCCCTGGCGTCGCCAGTTGGGCTGGATGTGCCATGGATTGGCCCTCCTGACCTGGATTTTGCAGGCGATCTGGTTGCCCTACGACCTGGCGTGGGATGGTGCCCACACTCTTCCGGGAGAAATTTCCCACACGATGAAGCATTGGGGGGTCTGGTTGGCGGCGGTGGGGATGACCGTGGTATGGGATTTTCTGGGACGACGTTGGTTGGGAAGGCGGTCTCAAACCATCCTGGCGCTTTGTTGCGGCATGGGAATCTTGGGCGTCGTCGATGGCATCGCCGTTCAATGGAACTCACGAGAGGCGGATGAACGATGGGCAACCCTTCAAGCCCGTCGTTCATCCCAAATATCCGAGCATTTGTGGCGTTGCAAGGCCGAACCCGCCGATGCTCAAGTGGCGTGTCTCCTCAACATGGTTGACGACATAAGGCCATGATTCGTCAAGGCGCTGGCGTGTTGGGACCGCTTGATGGGGGAGCCTTTCACGCCATTCTTTCAGGGAGTTTGTCCATGATTTCGCCCATCGCCGCCCAGCCGGGTTTAAAACGAGTGAAGAAAACCTATTTCTTCGGCGGGGTGGGGATGATCGGGGCGAAGTATGAGGCGGGATGGCGTTGATCCTTCCCGCCCCACGCCCTTTCCCCGCTCAAGGGCGGTTCACAAAACGCCGATGAAGGGTCATGATGAAGGATGGATCCGGAACAGGGGTTTCGGTGTTCACGGCGGGAGACGCCCATGGGGATGAATATCGCCTTTCTGGCCTTGGGAACCGATCTGGCGGCCATGTCCTCCCGCGCCCTGTCGGCTTACGCCCGACAGTTGGGCGGCGCGGCCCGCATTGTCTTCGTCCCCTCCCACCTGACCTTCCAACGTTATTCCGCTGGCACCCTGGAACGCATCGCCGACGCGGTGCAAGGGTGCGACGTGGTGGGATTGACCGTCTTCACCTCCCAATACCGACTGGCCGCCCAGATCACCGATCACCTCAAGTCCACCACCCGCCAGACGGTGCTGTGGGGCGGCATCCATGCCATGATCCGGCCCTACGAATGCCTGCAACACGCCGACGGCCTGTGCATGGGCGAGGGGGAGCCATTGCTGGAAGATTTGGCCCAAGGCAAGCCCTTCGGCGAAATCACTGGGCTGTGGCATCGTCAGGGCGGGAGCGTCGTCGAACGGGGGATCACCCCCATGGCGCGGGATGTCTCCGCCCTGCCTTTCCAGGATTTCAGCTTTGAGAATCATTGGTATGTCGATCCGGAGAGCGGGGCCCACGGCCCCATGACCCGGGAGGTCTACGCCGCCCGCAGCAACCGATCCTACATCGACCGCGACGGCGTGTTCCGCGTCTATTACAAAACCATGGCCAGCCGGGGCTGCCCCTATTCATGCGGCTATTGCAACAACAGCGTGATGCATGATCTCTACACCAACAAACATTTCCGGCGGCGCAGCGTGGAACGGTTCATGGCGGAGCTGGAAGAGGTTCACCGAGCCAATCCGTTCATCGAATTGATCCATCTGGCCGACGACACCTTCCTGAATCGCAGCGCCCGGGAGATCCAGGAGTTCGCGCGGCTTTACAAGGAGCGCATCGGGCTGCCCATGCGGGCCCTGACCACCCCCACCGGCATCACCGAAGAGAAGTTGGAAGCCCTGGTGGACGCGGGGCTCTGCCACCTCTACATGGGCATCGAGTCGGGCAGCCCCCGCGCCCTGGAACGATATCGCCGACCGGTGAGCCCGGAGCGGATCATGAAAGCGGCCCGCCTCCTCAACCAGTTTCAAGGCCGGTTGTTGACCCCGAAATACGATGTCATCTGTTCCGACCCCCTGGCCACCGACGAGGAGACCCGGGAAAATATCCTCTTTCTTACCCAAATCCCGCGTCCCCGCATTTTTCAATACTATACCCTGGGGTTGTTTCACGGCACCTTGCAGCGCAAGCTGGTGGAACAGGCGGGGCTCTCCATCGCCGACGACCAACCCTACGACAACGACTATTTTTTCGGGGTCAACCCCCACTCCCTCTACGATCTGCTGCTGCTGCACCTCAATCTGAAATACATGCCCGACGCCTGGATTCGATTTTTGGCCGGGGAGCGGATGCTGGCGTGGTCCCATCGTTGGCCATGGGTGAACCGGGGGGTGTTGGGGCTCTATCGGTTGTTGCGGGGGCTGGAGAGCGGCGAGTTCCGTTACCGCTCGGCGGCCTGGCATCTGCATAAAATAAAACGCATGCTGTTCAACGGCGAGTGGGCTCCGGCGCGCCGCCTGCTCCGCCGATTCTGGCCCGGCTGATCCTGATGCGAACTCAAAGTCACCCATTTAACAAAAGTAGAAAAAACTTGTTGCCAAGAAGAAGCTCCCGGCTCCAATTTGCGGCATTCCTTATGAGAAAATCCAGGCATGATCTGCGTACTGGAGTAGCCATTGTGATACGAACCATCGGTAGTCTGGCTTGGTCTGGACGTGAAATATCAGTTGGTCAAGAGTAATGATTGATTCCGCTGATGGAGCTGGTCGGCTGGAACATCAAATCAGAGAGTGAATTCACATGTTCCATATTGAGCCTCAATAAAATAATCTCAAGGCGGCGCATCATGCCACGTTCTTATCGTTTGGTAGACCGTGATTCATGGAAGTCCTTGTTAAGATTACGTAGCGCTTCCTCAAGTTTCAGCAATTTGTAATTGTCGCTAATCCATCCGACAGATTTTTCGCATTTCCCGGGTTCATGTAGGTAGGTATTTTTTGAATTCGAGGGGGCGAACTTGATGCAAATTATAGCTTTGTCTCTATTATGGAGCGTACGGATGTGATTGATTGAGAAATCGTAATCCTTCATGAATTTGTTCAATTCTTTGCGAGAAATCGCATGATTTCTGGCTGTAACCGTTCAGCTCAGTAAACCGATTCAGGCAGCCTGAAGCATCGAAACAGCCT
>JADGAP010000058.1 GCA_015231965.1 Magnetococcales bacterium
GCCCCCTGGATTCCCGCCTTCGCGGGAATGACGTTTTCGTGGTTGAGGAGTTGGTGGCATAACCCAGGATCCGTTTGACGGCATGTGCAATTTTAAAATGGAATGGCTATGCCATTGCGTTGCGCGTATTGACGACATAACTTTTCAGAATTTTTGCAGGGGACTCATCCTTGGCCCTCACCGATCGGGCTCACTTGGTGTGTCCGATGACGCCATTCTGCACAATCGTCGGCGCAACGCGCCCCTCGTCGTCAAAGGCGACCAGATTTTCACGAAACTCAACCCATTGGTTGCGGCCATGCCGCGCAAGGTGATTTTCCAGCATCGATTTTGGCGGATGGAAAATCACACTTTGCCCGAAGGTCCGATCCGGGGGGGGCTGGTCCGGCAAATTTTTCCCTTGGCCCTCTCTCCCTTCGGGGCGACGATGGTTGAACGAATTGATTTTGAAATATTTTTATGAGTAGGGCCGGTAAAATCAAGCTGGGCATGTTCCTTGCATGAAATTCTCCGGATTCACAGCAGGGGAGAACCGGTCATGGACAGTGGATTATTCGCGGCGGCCAATGGGGCGTTGCGCGCCGAAATGAAGTTGGAAGTGTTGGGCAACAACCTGGCCAACGTCAATACCAACGGCTACAAGCAGGACCACATCAGCTTCGCGTCGTACATGACGTCGCCGGGCAAGGAGCAGCATCCCCTGCCCAACGACAGCTTTTTGGGAACCCGCTCGCCGGTGGACATCCCCTTTCCCTACCTCAATCCGGCCTCCAACGCCTACCGGGTGACGTATCCCCAGGCGGTCAAGACCACGCCGGACATGACCGATGGGCGGTTGCAAAATACCAACAATCCCCTGGACGTGGCCATCACCGGCGAAGGCTTTTTTGTGGTGGAGACCCCCCAGGGGCGTCGCTTCACCCGGGATGGGGCCTTTGTCACCAACAGCGCCGGCGAACTCTCCACCCGGGACGGCCACCGGGTGCTGGGCGAAGGCGACGCCCCCCTGGTGGTGGGGGAGGGTCCGGTGGAGATCGCCCCCGACGGCACGGTGGCCTCGGCCAACGGCGTGGTGGGTCGGCTGCAACGGGTGGGTGCGCCGGTGGAAACCCTGGCCAAGGCGGGCAAAAATTTGTTCGACATCGCCGACCGCCGCAAGGAGGTCAACCTCGCCGGAACCCCGGGGGGATTTCAGCAAGGGTTTCTCGAAGGGTCGAACATGGAGCCCGTCAAGGGGATGACGCAGATGATCGAAACCAACCGGGCCTTCGAGACCTACATGAAGTTGATCAAATCCCTGGACGGCCTGGACGAACTGGCGGCCAACCAGATCGGCAAGTTGCAAGGATAATCCCCACCGCTCTCCACAGAGCGGATGAAAACATAACCCCCACAAGGAGAGACGGCCATGATGCGCGCCCTTTGGACCTCGGCCACCGGCATGCAGGCCCAGCAGCTCAATATCGACGTAATCGCCAACAACCTGACCAACGTCAACAACACCGGGTTCAAGCGCTCCCGCACCGACTTTCAGGATCTGCTCTACCAAACCATGCGCACCCCAGGCAGCGACACCTCCCAGGCGGGAACCCAGGTGCCTACCGGCATTCAACTGGGCCACGGCACCAAGGCGGTGTCGGTGACCAAAATGTTCACCCAGGGCTCCTACTTCGAGACCGGCAACGACCTGGACATGCTCATCGCCGGCGACGGCTTTTTCCAGGTGCAAATGCCTGACGGCACCACCGCCTATACCCGGGACGGCAGCTTCAAGCGGGACTCCACCGGGCGGGTGGTGACTTCCGACGGCTATCCGCTGCTCCCCGGCTTCACCATTCCGGTGGACGCCTCCGAAATCACCGTCGGACCCGACGGCAGCTTCAACGTGTTGCAGGCGGGCAACCAGACCCCCACCAACCTGGGGCAGATCCAGTTGGCCCGTTTCGTCAACTCGGCGGGCCTGAAATCCCTGGGCAGCAACTTGTACAAGGAGACCAACGCCTCCGGCGCGGCCCAGGCGGGCAACCCCGGAGAAACCGGCATGGGGGAGATCACCCAAAGGTTCCTGGAGATGTCCAACGTCAACATGGTGGAGGAGATGGTCAACATGATCTCCGCCCAACGGGCCTACGAAATCAACTCCAAAACCATCCAGACCGCCGACGACATGCTGGGCCAGGTGGCCAGCCTCAAGCGGTAATGAGCGCTTCGCCCCCGTGACTTGGCGGTGAGGGAAAGGGATCAAGACCATGAATCCGGAGATCCTGTCGGTATTGAAATGGGCGGTGGTGGCCCTGCTGCTGGCCCTGTTCGGCCCGGCCTTTCGGGCCGACGCCGCCGTGCTGCCCCGGGCCGAGGCGGCGGAGGCGGTGCGCGCCCATCTGCAATTGCGCCTCGACGCCGAGGGGGAAGGATGGCGCATCGACGAGGCCACCTGCGGCTACGATCTCAACCTCCCCGACGGCCCGGTGACGTGGCGTCTCTCCCCGCCCCCCGGCGAACCCGCCCCCGGCCGCTGGAACGTGCCGGTGACGGCCCTGGTCAACGACCGGCAGGCGGCGCAATTCCAATCCTCCGTCAGCGTCACCCGGGTGTTGCGGGTTCCGGTGGCGCGGCAGGCGATCCAACGGGGCGAGGTGATTCAAGAGAGCTACCTCGACTTTCAGGAGACCACCCTCACCCGCCCCACCCCCGGCCTGGTCAGCGACCCCGGACAAATTATCGGCAAGGCGGCCAAACGAGCCCTACGTCCGGAACAGGTTTTGCAAGTGGAGTGGTTCGAGGAGCCCCTGGTGGTGCGACGGGGGGAGCGGGTCAAGGTCTCCTACGCCTCGCGGGGGCTCTCCATCGCCGGCATCGGCGTGGCGGAGGCCCACGGGCGGCTCAACGAAGTGGTCACGGTGCGCAATCCGGAAAGCAGCCGCCGCTTTACCGCCCGGGTCGCCGGTCCGGGGGAAGTTCGCGTCGATATGCAGTAATCGCAAGGGACAAACAGATGATCGGCTCCATGGGACGACCCCGCGTTGGAATTTTGGCGATGACCCTGCTGCTCACCCTGAGCGGCTGCGGCATGACCCGGGCCTCCCAGCGCCCCCCCGCCCCCATCGCCCCGGTGCAGGCCGAACCGCCGGAGGCCCTGGCCCCGAAAAAGGGATCGGTCTGGCAAACCACCGACCGCAACACCCTGTTTTTGGACAACAAGGCCCGCAATGTCGGCGATTTGGTGACGGTGTTGATCTCCGAAACCTCCAACGCCAGCAATCAATCCAACACCAAGCTCTCCCGGGAGGGCAAGAACGAGGTCGACCTGGGGGGACTGTTCGGGGCCACCGCCGGGCTGCAAAATCGGGGCAACAAGTTCCTGGATGACGCCGCCACCATGAAAACCAAGTTCGACCACAACGGCAGCGGTGCCACCAGCCGGGGCGGCACCTTTACCGGGGCCATCTCCTGCTCCGTCACCGAGGTGCTTTCCAACGGCACCTTGCGCATCGAGGGCCGCCGGGACATCACCCTCAACAACGAAAACCAGTACATCGTCGTCTCGGGGCTCATCCGGTCGGAGGACATCTCCTCCAACAATACCGTCAAATCGACGCAGATCGCCGATGCTCGTCTGGAGTTCTCCGGCGAGGGGGATATCGCCGATCAGCAGGAGCCGAGTTTCTTCAACAAATTTTTCTCCACCTTCCGCATCCTGTGACGCGGCGGGCGACGTGACGATGAAGGAACGGGCATGAATCCCCCTGGCAAAAACAGACGGCGACTGGCGTGGGCGGCGATGCTGCTGCTGGCGGGGCTGTTGGCCGGACCCTCCCCCGCCGAGGCGGCGCGGCTCAAGGATGTGGTCTCCATCGAGGGGGTGCGGGACAACCAACTCATCGGCTTCGGACTGGTGGCCGGTCTCAACGGCACCGGCGACGGCAAGGCCTCCTTCACCAACCAGTCCATGGTCATGATGCTGGAACGGATGGGCATCTCCTCCCGGGATAATCTGGCCAAGATGGAGAGCAAGAACGTGGCGGCGGTGATGGTCACCGCCACCCTGCCCCCCTTCGCCCGCCAGGGCAGCCGGGTGGATGTGATCCTCTCCTCCCTGGGCGGGGCCAAAAGCCTGGAGGGGGGGACGCTGATCCTCACCCCGCTGCGCGGTCCCGACGGCCAGATCTACGCCGTGGCCCAGGGTCCGGTCTCCATCGGCGGCATGGGCGACGCCCCCCAGGGGACGCAGAAGAATCATCCCACCGTGGGGCGGATCACCAGCGGCGGCATCATCGAAAAAGAGATCGCCTTCGACCTCAACCAGGAGCGGCAACTGCAACTGGCGCTGAAAAATTCCGACTTCACCACCGCCAATCGCATCTCCTCGGCCATCAACAATCTCTTCGGCCAACCCCTGGCCCAGTCCCGGGACTCGGGCACGGTGATGGTCCAGCTGCCGGAAAGCTACCAAAACCGCGTGGTGGAGTTTGTCGCCCGGCTGGAAAATTTGCAGATCGAATCCGACACCCCGGCCCGCATCGTGGTCAACGAGCGGACCGGCACCGTGGTCATGGGGGAGAACGTGCGGGTCTCCTCCGTGGCCCTTTCCCACGGCAATCTCAACGTGCGCATCACCCCGGAGGTCAACCCCGATCAACCTCCTCCGGTCCAGACGCCCCAGACCCAGCAAGCCCGGTTGATCCAGATGGACGAAGGGATCACCCTCGGCGACCTGGTGCGCGGGCTCAACAGCATGGGCGTTTCGCCCCGCGACCTCATCGCCATTTTGCAATCCATCAAGGCCGCCGGCGCCTTGCAAGCGGAACTGGAGATCCTATGAGCACCGTCCCCATCACCCTCGCTTCCTCAGCGGCGCAAAAAAAGACCCTCAGCGAGCAAGACCAAGTGGGCATGAAAAAAGCCCTGGGGGATTTCGAGTCGATTTTTCTCCAACAAATGCTCTCCACCATGCGCCAGACCGTGCCGGAAACCGGCATCATGGGACAAAAGAGCCAAGGGGAAAAAATATTCCGGGACATGATGGACAGCGAGTATGCTAAACTGCTGTCGAAACGTGAAAACGGCCAGGGGATCAAGGAGATGATGTACCGTCAACTCTCCTTGCGACTGGGCAAGGCCTCGGCCGGGGTGGAAGATCAGTTGAAGCAGTTGCAAAAACAAGGCGACGGTTTGAACTCCACGGGCGCCGGATCCTCCACGGCGGGGGGCGGTTCCGTCAAGGCCTGAGGCTTTGGGACGGCGCCGCCGTTCCTGGGGCGTCGACGTTTGCGAGCCGTCGGAAAAAGGATGCGGTGGGGATGAAAGTCAAAGGGGTGGACTCGGCCAAGATTTCGCGGATCGCTCCCCGAGGGGGGCCCCGCTCCCGGGCGCGCATCGCCTACGGCAGCGCGCCCCACTCCGAAAGCGACAACGTCGCCGTCTCTCCCGAGGGGCGTCTCATCGGCATGGCCGGAGAAATCGCCGCCGAAACCTCCGACATCCGCCAGGAACGGATCCAACCCATCATCGACGCCCTGGCCGCTGGACGCTACGACATCAGCAGTCTGGACGTGGCGGATAAAATTTTGCGTCAGATGTTGCGGGATCGCAAACGCACCCCCTGACCCCTTTCACCCTCCCCAGGCGCGGCGCGTTTCTTCAGTCTTTCGCGTGGCGTTGCGGGCGGTTTCGTCGATGGGAGCGCCGGATTCATGGAACGGGAACTGCGGCGATTGGCGGAGGTGATGGAGCGTCTGACCCAGCAGTTCGACGAACTCCACGCCGCCCTGCTGCGGGAACGGCTCCAACTCAAGGCCCGCCAGCCGGAAAAGGTGGAGGCCGAGGCCCAGGCCATCGAAGCCCTGTTGGAACGCCTGCGCGCCGAGGAGAACGAGCGGAAAACCCTGGTGGACGCCCTCGGGACGGCCCTCAAACTCCCCCCCGAACGGCGCGCCGCCCAGGACTTTGACCTCGCCCTGAAGGGCCGAAGCGGTCTCCTCGCCCCTCGCGACCGCCTGAAGGCGGCGGCGGAACGGGCCGATTATGCCAACCGGGAAAATCAGGCCATCTTGCAAGGCCTCAACGATGCGGCGGACCTCCTCATCAAAACCCTGGTTGACGCCTCCGCCGTCGAACGCGGCGGATATGATCGCAAGGGCGGACGACGGGGCGGGGCGGGAATGAGTCTTTTTTCCCGTCAATTGTAAGGGAGGCGCGTCGTCTCGTCGGTCCCATCCCGAAAGGGAGGGAAAAGCGCTTTTCGGCAGAACTGGTTGCAATTGGTATTCATTGTGTCAACATGTACCGCTATTCTCGAGCGGGTTGGGACGATTCCAGCGGGAACCCGCGCCGATGTTCCTTGCGGTGATTGGCGGGAATGATGCCCAGTGATGATTAGCGATTGAACCTTGTTCCCCACATGGGGGGGGATGAGGCCTGCCTTGGCGAAAAAGGAGGGGCGCCATGTTGATCCTGACGCGACGCGTCGGTGAAAGCCTCAATATTGGGGATAATATCAAAATCACCTTGCTGGGGATCAAGGGCAACCAGGTGCGCATCGGCATCGATGCCCCCCGGGAGGTCGAGGTTCACCGGGAAGAAATTTACGACAAAATCAAGCGGGAAACCCGGCGCGCCAACCGCAGCGTCTCCGACGAGGTGATCAGCGCCGCCGCCCATATTCTTACACCCAAGTAAGGAATGGATGCGATCCTCCAGAGGAGGATGTTCTCCCAATCCTGGGCGAATCCGCGTCGGCGGGTTCCAGGGCGGGTGGGAGAGTCTCTGGGACCGTTTAGCCGCTCGCCGTGTATTCTTTAAGAAATTGTGTCGCCGCAGCCCCCTCCCGAAAAGGGGGCGTGCGCAACGCTTTGGGAGAGGTTGGCATGACGGAAGGACGATGGACGCGGCGGCGGGTGTTGAGTGGTTTGGGCCTGCTGCCCCTGGCGGCGGCTTCCCCCCTGGCCCTGGCCAGCGGCGAGGGGCGTTCCGTCCCGCGCAAGTTCGTCATGGATCAGGCCATGCGCTGGCTGCGGGAGGGCAACCGGCGCTTTGTCAAACGGACCTTCACCCATCCCAACGCCACTCTGCAACGGCAGGCGGAGTTGATGACCGAGGGTCAGCATCCCTTTGTCACCATTCTATCCTGCTCGGATTCCCGGGTTCCGGTGGAGTTGATTTTTGACCGGGGCTTGGGAGATCTGTTCGTGGTGCGGGTGGCCGGGGCGGTGGCCGACGTGGATGAAATCGCCACCTGCGAATATGGCTTGGGTCATTTGGAAACGCCGCTGCTGGTGGTGCTGGGCCACACCCAGTGCGGTGCCGTCACCGCCGTGGTCAAGGGGGACAAGTTGGGGGGCAATCTTCCCCAACTGGTGGATAACATCGCCCCGGCGGTGGAACGGGCCAAGGCCAGGAATCTGGAAGGAAACGACCTGATTTTGGAGGCGATCAAGGAGAACGTGCGGCAAAGTTTGCAAGATGTGTTCAAGGGCAGCGCGGAGATCACCCATCGGGTCCACCAGGGCCAGGCGGCGGTGGTGGGCGCGGTGTATCATCTGGACAGCGGCGAGGTGGAGTGGCTGTGACGGATCGTATGGAACGCTTGAACGCGGGGGTGGAGAGAGACCGCTTCCCTTCATGGCTTGGAGCGAGTCATTCCAAATCAGTTCGGCCCATTGCCGGCTAGTAACTATTCAGCCCCCCCCATTTTTTGGAGAGAAATCCGGAATTAGGTGAGAATCTGGTCGCCTGCGGCGACGATTGGGCGCGCTACGCCGAAGCAAAAAGCGCTTCGGCTTCTCTTGAAAGCGCGCCAAAAGAACAAAAACAAATGCAAGATCAAAAGCGAAAGTCAAAACCCCAGGGCTCTGCCCCCCGCCTTCGCGGGGGCAGGCTCTGGATCCCGCCAGGGGGATGATCCCCCTGGACCCGCAGTCGCAAATGCGGGGGTGGTGAATAGTTACGCCAGCTAAAGAATTTTCGCTCGTCATTCCCGCCTTCGCGGTGGAGGCGTTGGTGGCATAATCCAGGCACCGCTTGACGACATGTATAATTTAAAATGAAATATACATAATAAATAGAATTTCAATGTAGACTGTAAATAATCTTGACGGTTTCAGTTCCCTATGAAATATTATGACCCCTTACGCCAATCATTGGTTATCCACTGGAGACGAATCATGAAAACTTTCGATCCGAAAAGCACCGCCTTTTCCCTGCCCACCGCCATCCTGATGGCCAAACACGCCCAGAACGCCTATCTGGACGGGACGCCATTGTTGAAGGCGATGAAATCATTGGGGTTCCCGAATGTTGAGCAGTTTCTTCAAGAGGAGACCCAAGGGTGCGTGGCGTGGAATGACTCCGCCGTTGTGCTTTCGTTTCGGGGCACCGAAGCCAAACTCAAGGATTGGGAAACCGATTTTCAGGCGGCCTTTGTCCCCGGTCCAGAGGGACGGGTGCATCGGGGGTTTAATCGCGCCCTGGAAATTGTTTGGCCCCAGGTGTTGAACCTGTTGACGCCGTTGTGGAACCAGGATCGCGCCCGATCCTATTGGATCACCGGTCACAGCCTGGGGGGGGCCTTGGCTACCCTGGCCGCCGCTCGGTTGCGCTTCATCGAGGGGGACCGACCGATGCACGGCGTTTATACGTTCGGTTCCCCCCGGGTGGGCGACAAAAACTTCGGCGAAGCCTACAACCGCCAATTGATGGGTCGCACGTTTCGCTTTGTCAACAACAACGACATCGTTCCCCGCGTTCCGCCCCGCCTTCTGGGATACACCCACGTCGGAACCCTGGAATATCTGACGGAGGATGGCAAACTGGTGGATGACATCGGTTTCTGGAATCTGCTTTTGGATCGCGCCCGAGGGGCGTTGGGCGACTTGGGGGAAAAGGGATTGGACGCCATCAAGGATCATGGCATCGCCAACTACATCAGCATTCTCGAACAGATTGAAAAGCCCGGGAAATAACTGAAACTGATCGACGTGGCGCGTCAGCCTCCCGCCAGAAACCCCGCCCGCCGCAGCCCCACCAGCGGTTGCTGCGAAAGGCGGCGAAACAGGCCCCCCGGGTGCGGCGGGAGGCGACGCGCCCGACCATTCGCGATATCGACGCCTCCCTATCTCCGCCGAGGGTCTCTTTCTCCTGGACCGCATCCTGGATCGTCTGATCCACGCCGACCCGCCGGTCCACTTCGGCGAGGGTGAATCCTCCTGATTTTCCCGTCGGGTCATCCGATGCGCAGGCTGACGTCCACCCCGCCCGAACTGTGGGTGATGGCCCCCACCGAGATGAGATCCACGCCGGTTTCCGCCACTTTGCGGACGTTTTCCAAGGTCATGTTGCCGCTGGCCTCCACCAGGGCCTGCCCCCGAATCAGCGCCACCGCCTCCCGCATCCGATCCGGAGTCATGTTGTCCAGCATGATCACCCGGGCCTGGGCTTCCAGGGCTTCCCGCACCTGATCCAGGGTGGCGCATTCAATTTCGATGCGGTGCAGGTGGATGGCCCGCTCTTGCGCCCGACGCATCGCCTCGGCGACCCCGCCGGCGATGGCGATGTGGTTGTCCTTGATCAAAATGCCGTCATCCAGGCCGAAGCGATGGTTGGCCCCGCCGCCGATGCGCACGGCGTATTTTTGCAGGGTGCGCAGTCCGGGAATGGTTTTGCGGGTGTCGATGATACGGGCGTTGGTCCCGGCGATGCGTTCGACGAAGCGGCGGGTGAGGGTGGCCACGCCGGAAAGATTCTGGAAAAAGTTCAGCGCCACCCGCTCCCCGGTCAAAATCCCCCGCGCCGGTCCGCGAAACGTACAGATCGTGTTGCCCGCCATCGCCCCCGCCCCCTCCTCGATCTCCGGCATCATGTGGATGCGGGGGTCCACCTTGCGGAACACCTCGGCCATCACCGTCAGACCGCAGACCACCAGATCCTCCTTGGCCACCAGCACGGCGTCGGTTTGCAGGGCGGCGGGGACCACGGCGTTGGTGGTGAGGTCGCCCCGTCCCACGTCTTCGTTCAGGGCTTCATCGATCATGCGCGACCAGGAGGGGGTCATGACAGTCTCCGGAAAAAGGTTTTGCTTTTATAAGTACGGGTCCAGGGCAATTATTGCCCTGGCGGGATCCAGAGCCTGCCCCCACGAAGGCGGGGGGCGGAGCCCTGGGGTTTTGACTTTTGCTGTTGCTTTTGCCTTTCGGCGCGCTTTTTAGAACAAGCCCATACGTTTCTCAGCATGGGCGTAGCGCGCCCCCCGTCGCCGGAGGCGACCAGATTTTCACCCAACTCGACCCAAACGCTTTTTCCCACACGCCCCAAGGAGAGAGGGGGAAATCAGCCCCGCAACGCCCGGATGCGTGCCAGGGCTTCGTCCAGGGCGTGGCGTTTTTCGCCGAACTCCCGCTGTTTTTCCCGCTCCTTGTCGATGGCCTCGGGCTTGGCCTTGGCCAGAAAGTCAGGTTGGCCCAGCTTGCGCTCCACCTTCTCCACTTCGCCGACCACCCGAGCCAGTTCCCGGGAGAGGCGGGCCTCCTCCGCCGCCAGATCGATGATCCCTTCCAGGGGGATGAAAAACCGCGCCCCCTCGGTCAGACCGGCGGCGCAACCCGCCGGGGCCGGACCCTCCAGCCGTCGCCAGCGGGCGATGCGGGCCAGCGCCTTGACCTCCGTCTCGAAGGCCTCCACCAGGGCCAGACGCCCCGCCTCGCCGGAGATTACCAGTTCGAGCTTGAGGGAGGGGGGAAGGTTCATTTCGCTGCGCACGGTGCGCACCGCCGAAATCAATCCCATGATCCACTCCAGCCCGGCGACCCGGGGATCCTCCCCGGCGAACGCCCCCGCCTCCTCCACGGTCGGCCAGGGGGCGAGCATGATCGACTCCCCGCCCCGCCCCGCCAGGGGGGCCGCCTTTTGCCACAACTCCTCGGTGAGGAAGGGCATCAGGGGATGGAGCAGTCGCAGGGCGGTCTCCAACACCTCCACCAGGGTGCGCCGGGCCGCCCGTTTGGCCGGGGAGTCCCCCTCGGCGTAGAGGGCCGGTTTCACCAGTTCCAGATACCAGTCGCAGTAGTTCCCCCAAACAAATTGATAGAGGACGTTAGCGGCGTCGCTGAAGCGATATTGGGCGAAGGCGTCGTTCACCTCGCCCATGGTTTGGGCCAGCTTGCCCCGGATCCAATGGTCGGCGGGGGAGAGATCCCCTGTGGGCGTCGGCGTCGTGGGCTCGGGGACGTTCATCAGCACGAAGCGGGAGGCGTTCCACAACTTGTTGCAAAAATTGCGATAGCCCTCGATGCGCCCCAGGTCGAACTTGATGTCCCGCCCTTGCGTCGCCAGCGAGGCGAAGGTGAAGCGCAGGGCGTCGGTTCCGAAGGCGGGGATGCCGTGGGGGAACTCCTTGCGGGTGGAAGCCTCGATCTTGGCCGCCAGATGGGGCTGCATCATGTCGCTGGTGCGTTTTTTCACCAGGGATTCCAGATCGATGCCATCGATGAGATCCAGGGGATCCAAAACATTTCCCTTGGACTTGCTCATTTTCTGCCCCTCGCCATCTCGCACCAGACCGTGGATGTAGACGGTGCGGAAGGGAACCTCGCCGGTGAACTTCAACCCCATCATGATCATCCGGGCGACCCAGAAGAAGATGATGTCAAAGCCGGTGACCAAAACATCGGTGGGGTAGAACCGCGCCAGCTCCGGGGTTTTCTTGGGCCAGCCCAGGGTGGAGAAGGGCCACAGGGCGGAGGAGAACCAGGTGTCCAACACGTCGGCGTCCTGCACCAGCTTGGTGGGACGTCCGTAATGCTCGGCGGCCAGCTCGTAGACCTCCTCCTCGCAGTTGCAGACGAAAATGTGACCATCCGGCCCGTACCACGCCGGGATGCGATGGCCCCACCAAATTTGGCGCGAAATGCACCAATCCTGAATGTTTCGCATCCACTCGAAGTAGGTCTTGGACCAGTTTTCCGGCACAAAACGGATGCGCCCGTCCTCCACTGCCCGAATCGCCTCCTCGGCCAGGGGGGCGGCGCGGACGAACCATTGATCGGTGAGATAGGGCTCCACCACCGCCTTGGAGCGGTCGCCGCGAGGGACCATCAACTTGTGGGGCTGGATCTTGTCCAGCAACCCCAGGGCGGTCAAATCGGCGACGATCTGCTTGCGGGCGACGTAACGATCCAGGCCGCGATAGTCGGGAGGGGTCTGATCGTTGAGCGAGGCGTCCACGTCCAGGATGTTGATCATCGGCAGGCCATGGCGCTTGCCCATGTCGTAGTCGTTGAAATCGTGGGCCGGGGTGATCTTGACGCACCCCGTGCCGAAGGCGGGATCCACGTGGTCGTCGGCGATGACGGGGATGCGCCGACCGGTGAGGGGGAGGTCCACCTCCTTTCCCACCAGATGACGATAACGATCATCCTCGGGATGGACCGCCACCGCCGCGTCGCCGAGCATCGTCTCGGGGCGGGTGGTGGCCACCACCAGATGGCCCGATCCGTCGGTCAGGGGGTAGCGCAGATGCCAGAGGAACCCCTCCTCCTCCTCGCTCACCACTTCCAGGTCGGAGACGGCGGTGTGCAGCATCGGATCCCAGTTGACCAGCCGCTTGCCGCGATAGATCAGCCCCTCGTTGTAGAGCCGGACAAACACCTCCCGCACCCCGTGGGAGAGGGCGGGGTCCATGGTGAACCGCTCCCGGGACCAGTCACAGGAGGTTCCCATGCGCCGCAGTTGCCGCACGATGGTCCCGCCGGAGGATTTTTTCCAGTTCCACACCCGGTCGATGAAGGTTTGACGGCCCAGATCGTGGCGGGTCTTGCCCTCGGCGGCCAACTGCCGCTCCACCACCATTTGCGTGGCGATGCCGGCGTGATCCGTCCCCACCAGCCACAGGGCGTCCTTGCGGTTCATCCGGTTCATGCGGGTCAGGGCGTCCATCAGGGTGTCCTGAAAGGCGTGGCCCATGTGCAACGATCCGGTGACGTTGGGGGGCGGAATCATGATGCAATAGCCCGCCCGCCCCTCCTCCAGGGTGGGAGTGAACCAGCCCTTGTCCTCCCAGTGCTGATACCAGCGGCGCTCCACCCCGGCGGGGTCGTAACTTTTGGCGAGGGTGCCCTCATCCGGCGGCGTATCGTGGATCCCCATGGGATGGCGATTCCTTGCAAGCAGGGTTGGGTGAATTCGGCAACCCTTCATGAAACCGCAAAACACCTCGGGAAGGAAGGAAGATTGGGGGAAGGATCGCCCCCGTCGCCCCAAATATAATTTTGGCACCCATACCATCTTTTTTTACAACTCTTGCGACCCCATCGAGAATCGATTAGATTCGCCCGCGTGAAACTTGATGTTGCAACGTGGTCATTCGGAGTCCCCTCTCATGAAAGCTTTCTCTCTCAAGATTGGCGAGGCGCTGGCCGTCTCCGCCCTGGCCCCTCTCTGTTTCTTGCTCATCGTCGGCACCTGGTCCTGGCGCGCCAGCCTGGAAACGGCGGAACACGTCACCCGGGTCCGGGACGAGACGGTGGTCTACGCCCTGATGGCCAAGGAACTCAAACTGCAAGTGGTGCAAACCCAGCAATATCTGACCGACATCTCCGCCACCCGCGGTCGGGATAACCTGGGAGACGGCTTCGACAAGGCCCTGGAGGCCGCCGAAACCTTCAAGGCGGGGCTGCGTTCCTTTACCGACTATTATCAAGCCCGCAACAACCTCACCGCCGTTCGCGAGGTGGAAGAGCTGTTCAAGCGCTACGAAACTTACTATCTCACGGGACGCCGCATGGCCCAGGCCTATGTCGACGGGGGACCGGAGGCGGGCAACAAGCTGATGGGCACCTTCGACGCCGAGGCGGAAAAATTGGCGGAGGTGCTGGAACCCTTCGTCCATCGTCACGTGGAGGAGTCCGACGCGCTGTTGAAGGAGGTGGGGGAGAAAGCGGCCCATTTGGCGCAAACCATCCTGTTGCTGGCCGCCGCAGCCCTGGTCATCAGCCTGTCGGCGGCGGGGGCGACCATCTTCACGACCCGTCGCCGGGTGCGGGGATTGCTGGAAAAGATGGATCAGGTGGCGGCAGGCGACCTGACGACGCGGGCCGATGAAGGGCGGCAACGCAGCGAATTGTGCCGCCTGGGAGCGGCCCTCAACCGCATCACCGCCAGCCAGGAGCGGCTGATGCGGGTCATTTCGATGCACGCGGGCAGCGTCACCGCCTGCGCCACCGAAGTGCTGCGCATTCGCGACCAGGTGGAATCGGACGCCGACAGTTCGGTGCAAGTGGTGGGGGAGGTTTCCGCCGCCAACGACGATCTGGGGCGGGCCGTCTCCACGGTGAAGGAGGCCAGCCAGCGGATGCGGGACAACGTCGCCGCCATCTCCGACGCGGCGGGCCAAGTCTCCCGGGAGGTGGGGGCCATCGCCTCTGGAGCGGAACAGGCCAGCTCCAACATCACCACCATGGCCTCGGCGGCGGAAGAGATCACCGCCAACATCGGGGGCATCAACCGCAGTCTGGCCCAGGTGGACCAGTCGGTCAACGACGTGGCCCAGTCGGCGCGACGCATGACCGACGCCCTGGCCCAGGTGCGGCAACGGTGCCAGGCCGCCAGCCGGGAGTCGGAACAATCCAATCGCAAGGCCCAGGAGGCCCGGGGGGTGATGGACCGGCTCGGGGTGGCGGCGCGGGAGATCGGTCAGGTGGTGGAGGTGATCAACAGCATCGCCGATCAGACCAACATGCTGGCCCTCAACGCCACCATCGAGGCGGCGGGGGCGGGAGACGCGGGCAAGGGGTTCGCCGTGGTGGCCAACGAGGTCAAGGAACTGGCCCGCCAGACCGCCCAGGCCACCCGCATGATTTACGAAAAAACCGATGAAATCCAACGAATCGCCGAGGAGGTCAGTCAGACCAACCAGGAGATCGGCGCGGCCATCGGGCGAATCAATCTGGCCAACCAAGAGATCACGAACTCGGTGGACGAACAGTCCCAAACCATCGGTCGCATCTCCCAGGCCATGACCGAAGTGAGCCAAGCCGCCGGGGAAGTGACCATCAACGCCCAGGAGCTGAATCACGCCGCCGCCGAGGTGGCCCGCGCCGCGGCGGAAGCCGCCCAGGGGACGGCGGAGGTGGCCAACTCGGCGGGTCAGGTCTCCCAATCGGCCCATCGGGTGGCCAGCGAAAGCCAACAGGCCCTGGAGTTCGCGGCGGCGGTGTTGCGCTCTTCGGAGGAGTCGGAACAGGTGGCCCGCACGGTGCATCTGGGCATGGAGCGGGCCACCCGCACCACGGGCATGATGAAAGGATCGTCGCGCCACTTCCAGCGTCTGGGGGCGGTGATGCAAAACATGTCCAACGGCCTCTACGCCAGCCAGATCGAACTGGATACCGCCCCCCCGCCCTTCAACATGTTGCAGGTCAAGGGCGATCTGCTGGCCCTCCAGGGACGCCTGGAGCAGGCCGCCTCGCAACGGCTCTCCCTGGACGAGGCGGGACTGGGAAGCGATCGCCAATGCGCCTTCCGCCAATGGAGCCAAGGCACCGCCTCCGCCTCCACTTCCCCGGTGCTGCGGGAGGCGAAAAACCAGCATCAATCCATGGAACAGACGGTGGTCGCCTTCGTCGATCACGTCAAGCGAGGTGAGTGGCAGGCGGCGGCGGAACGCATTCCCCTCTTTCATCAGCAACGGGAGGCGTTGTTCAAAATTTTCAACCTCCTTTACCTGGAAGAGGAGAACAGCGGCCCCGCCAAGCCCTATTTCCCGTGGAACGACCGGTTGATCACCGGCATCGACTTTGTCGACCGGGATCACAAGGTGCTGGTGGAGATGGTCAACCAACTCCACGCCGCGATGAAGGAGGGACAGGGGGTGGAGGCCATCGGCAAAATCCTGGATGGTTTTGTGGAGTACACCCGCACCCACTTCGCCCGGGAGGAGGAGGTGTTCGCCCGCCACGGCTACCCCGAATTCACGGAGCACAAGGGCAAGCACGACCGACTGGTGGCCACCCTGGGGCAACTGGCGGCGCAATTTCGCCAGGGGCAGTTCACGGTGGGCATCGATCTGCTCTCCATCGCCAAGGTTTGGCTGGTGGAACACATCATGAAGACCGACCAATGCTACGTCCCCTTCATGAAGGCCAATGGGGTGCGATAGAACGCCTCCACCGGTTCGGCGATTTCCTCCCGACGCGCTTTCCGGTAGGATGGTGGCAGCAATCCATGGGGAACGCCGGAAGATCGGGAGGAGCGGGGCGTGGCGACGACGGGGATGGAACGACTGGTGGGGGGAATTCCCTGGCCGTTGGTTCGGGAGTCCTTGCGCTTGATGCGGGTGGATCGCCCCATCGGAACCTGGCTGGTGCTGTGGCCCACCCTCTGGGGATTGGCGGCGGCCCAGGGCGAACCCCGCGACCCCGCCCTCTGGCTGGTCTTTATCCTCGGTTCCTTCGTCATGCGCTCCGCCGGCTGCGTGGCCAACGATCTGGCCGACCGAAAATTCGACCCCCTGGTCGAACGCACCAGGCAACGCCCCCTGGCGGCGGGCCGCATTTCGCCGCGGGCGGCGCTGGTTCTGCTGACGTTGCTCCTGACCATCGCCCTGGCCCTGGCCCTCACCCTCAACCCCTTCACCCTCCAGTTGGCGGTGGGGGGGGCCTTTCTCGCCGTCAGCTACCCCTTTACCAAGCGATTCATCGATTTTCCCCAATTTTACATGGGAGCGGCCTTCGGCTGGGGGGTGGTGATGGCCTGGGGTGCCGTCACTGGCGGGCTGGCGGTGGAAGCCTGGATGATTTTCGCCGCCACCCTGGCCTGGGCGGCGGGCTACGATACCGTCTATGCCATGATGGACCGGGAGGACGATCTGAAAATCGGCGTCCGCTCCACCGCCATCTGGTTCGGACGATACGATCTGGCGGCGGTCGGAATGCTTTATCTCATCTCTCTGCTGCTCCTCGCCGGGGCGGGGTGGCACCTGGGACTGGGGGCACCGTTCCTCGCCGCGCTGGTCCTGGCCGGGGGGCAAATGATCTGGCAGTTGCGCGTCGCCTCCCGACGCACCCGGGAGGCCTGTTTTGCCGCCTTTCTCAGCAACCGCTGGCTGGGGGGACTGCTGTTGGCGGGATTTCTTTGGGGGGGGCTCACGCTTCCTTGGCTTTAGTTCTCTTTCGTCAGCTTTCACACAGCGCGGCGTAGGGCGGCGGCCCATCACCGCAGGTCTCGTCCGTCTGGGTCTGCCAACCCGATTCACCAAGGTCAGGGGGCGCAAAAGCTGGGAAAAGGGTTCCATGCGCGGAGGCGGCTACTCCTCCTCCACCCGTTCGATGAAAAATCCGGCGTCGGCGACGAGGGCGCGCACCTGGACCATGGGGTCGCCGCCGACGTTGAGATAGCCCCCCGCGAAGAGCGAATTGGCGGGATAGAGGGCCAACGGCTCCAGGGACCGCAAATGGACCTCCCGCCCTCCCGCCGCCCGCACCTCGGCGTCGGGGTTGGCGAAGCGGAAGAGGCAGAGCAGCCGCAGGCAGAATTCCGGCGACAGTCCCCCTTCCACCGCTCCCAGCCGATTGCCCGGAACGTGGACGTAAAAATTGACGGGAATGGAGCGGGCGTTGAGTCGTCGCAGGGTGAGGGCGGCCTCCACCAACTCCTCCGGGGTTTCGCCCATGCCGGCGATGATGCCGCTGCACACCTCCAACCCCTCGGCCCGGGCCGCCTCCAGGGTGGCCACCCGATCCGCATAGCCGTGGGTCGAGCAAATTTTTTGATAACGACCCGCCGCCGTGTTGAGATTGTGATTGTAGCGATCCAACCCCGCCGCCTTGAGCCGCCTCGCCCCCTCCCGGTCGAGAAATCCCGCCGACAGGCAGACCTCCACGGGATGCCGTTCCTTGATCATCGTCACCACCCGGGCCAGATGGTCCAGGCGGGCGCGGGGGGGCTCCCGGCCCGAAAGAACCACGCAATAGCGCCACGCCCCCGATTCATGCGCCCGGCGCGCCCCGTCCAGGATCTCCGCGTCGCTTTTGAGGGGATATTCCACAATGGGGGCTTGGCTGGCGGCGGATTGGGCGCAGTAGTGGCAGTCCTCGGGACAGGCCCCGTTTTGCGCGTTGAGCAGCACATGGACCCGCACCCCCCGCCCAAAATGGCGCTCCCGCACGCGAAAGGCGGCGTGGAGCAGGGGTAACAGGGGGATTCCCGGGTCGGTGAGGATGCGCAAACCATCCCGCGGGGCGAGATCCCCCCCGGCCAGGGCCTGTTCGGCGAGGGAGGGGAGAAAGAGATCGGCGGCGGCGGTGGCGTTGGGGGACGAGGAAGGGATCATGGGCGGCGGCATTTCGGCGAAGAATGGGCAGAGGGAGCGAGCGGTTCAGGACTCGACGGCGAGTCGTTGTTCCCGGGGAATGGCGTACAGCACCGTCTCGTAACGGCAAAAGCTGTAGTGGCCCAGGTGAAAATCGTAATCCCGCAAATGGTGCATGAGATAATGGGGAATCACCACTAGGTGATCCGCCGCGTGGTAGACGGAGATGGCCAGCAGGGGGCGGAATCGTTGCGCCAGGTGGAGCAGTCCCGGCAGCAGCCGCTCCTCGGCCCCTTCCACGTCCAGCTTGATCCGATCCAGGCGGGTGATCCCCGCCGCGTTGACCAGGGTTTCCAGGGTCAGGCAAGGGAAGGAGCGGGATTCCGTGGCGTCGAAGTTGCGCAACGACGCCTGACGACCGGCGTCCACCAGGGCCAGTTCGATCTCCCCGTCGTAATCCATGGCCGCCACCCGATGCCAGGTCAGGCGCTCCGGGTAGGCCTCCACCACCGGTCGCACCGCCGGATGGAGAAAATCGTCGCCCAGGGGATCCACGTTGTGGATCTGACCTTCGTCCCCCACCAGGTGGAGAAAATAGGGGAGTTCAAAGCCGCTTTCCACCCCCAGATTGAGGATCACCTCCCCGGGCCGGATGGGGTTGAAATCGAAATATTGCACCGAATGGAAAATCCGCTGGGCGTAGTAGACGAAATAATCCTCGGGATTCCAATGGATGAGGGAGAGCAGCAACTCCCGACTGGCGGCGTCCCCCATGGCCTCCGCCGACTGTCGGGTTTGCTCGCCATAGCGTTCAAACCAATCCGCCCAAATGACGTAATACGCCCCCTGGTTGACCATCGGTTCCCTCCCGGCATGGAGGGAATGGATTCCCAAGCGGGACAAAATGGCCCGATGGTCGTCAAGGGAAAAAGAAACTTCGTTTCCCTCTCCCACCAGGGTGATTTCGTTCAGGTGGTCCTTGAACAGCTCGCAATAGCCATGGGGGTTGCCCCAGGGCATGAGGAAGAGCGCCAGGGCCTCGTCGGGGACGTCCAGGCGGCGCAGCAGCGCCAAATCGCGGGGCCACGAGGGGGAGGCCAGCACCAGGAAAGACTGGGGATCCGCCCGCCACGGGGCGGGATGGACGATGAATCCCTTGAAACCGTCCACGCGGCCCAGGGCGCGGAGAAAGCTTTCGGCGTGGTGGGCGTATTCATCCCGTCCCCAGAGGAAGAAAGGGAGTCCGACGGGAAACTCCAGGGGCGACTTGAGCAAGAGGGGCATGGAGGAACCCGATGGGGCGAGGCGAGAGGGTCATGGAAAAGAGTCGGCACCCAGGCGCGCCGGACTTTGCCGCCAGCCTCATCATGAGCGATGATGCCGCAAGCGGCAACAGGAATTCACGGCGGGAAAGGGCGGATGGGCATGACGTGGCGTCAGGGAGCGTGGCGAGGGATTCGGCTCATCGGCGTCAATTTGCTGGTGCTGGTGAGCTTGTTTTTGTTGCTGGAGTTGGGGGCGCGATGGAAGGATCTGGCGCTGGGGGAGAGCGTGCGGTTGGGCGGCGGGAGTTTCATCACGCCGTGGATCACCACCCGCTCCCATCCCCCCCCCTGGCCCGCCGAGGGGGGCGGGATCTTCAACCATCGCGCCGCGCCGACCCCCTTCGAGAAACCGCCGGGGGTGACGCGCCTCCTCGCCGTCGGGGGATCCACCACGCTCAACGATTACGCCTACAAAACCGGCAAGGTGGACGTTCCCTTGCTGCTGGAGGAGCGGCTCAACCGGGAGCTTGGGGCGCAGGGCGGCGGGGCGAGACGTTATGAGGTGCTCAACGCCGGGGCCAACGCCTTCTCCTCGGCCCACACCCTGGTCAATCTGCAATTCCGGCTGTTGGAGTTCCACCCCGACGTGGTGTTGATCCTGCACAACATCAACGATCTGGACGTCAACTATTACGGCGACGCGGGGGCCCGGTCGGACTATCGCAACAAGTATATGCGGCTCTATTTTCTCAACGACCGCATCCGCCTGGAGGACACCCTGTGGAGTTTTCTCTATCAGTCGCGGCTGCTGGTCAAGCTGGGGCTGGGGGCGGTGCTGGCGGAACTGG
>JADGAP010000059.1:0-2543 GCA_015231965.1 Magnetococcales bacterium
GAATATTGATCAAACCCCGCCCCCCATCCCGGCATAACTGCCGAATTTAGGATGATCACCCCGGTTCCCCCGCACTCGCGGGGATAGACCCGCCTGTTGAGTGTAGGTCAGGGGATCCCGCGAGGTTCCCCCGCACTCGCGGGGATAGACCTTCGGCGTGGAAGTCCCGTCCTACGCCGACCGGGGTTCCCCCGCACTCGCGGGGATAGACCCCCCAGCTTGGAAAGGAAATGACACGATGAGTAGGTTCCCCCGCACTCGCGGGGATAGACCCGCTGGATCTGAATCCCGACCTTGGTGATCTGCGGTTCCCCCGCACTCGCGGGGATAGACCTTCCGTCACCTCCCACCCCCTGCGGTCGTCGTGGGTTCCCCCGCACTCGCGGGGATAGACCCTATCTGGGCGCCCAACTCGCCTTCGCGGTCAAGGTTCCCCCGCACTCGCGGGGATAGACCGGCGACGGCTCCGGGGGGGATGGTCGAGAGCCGGGTTCCCCCGCACTCGCGGGGATAGACCGATATCGGCGTCCATCGGCAGACCGTCCAGCGAGGTTCCCCCGCACTCGCGGGGATAGACCGGCGTGGCTCTGGCTCCAGCGGCGCGGCTCCGGATGGGTGGTTCCCCCGCACTCGCGGGGATAGACCCGACGTGGGCTACGAGATGGCCCTCACCATCGGGTTCCCCCGCACTCGCGGGGATAGACCCTACGGGCTGTCCATCACCACGGCGGCGGCTCTGGTTCCCCCGCACTCGCGGGGATAGACCCTCACGTCCCGTCAGTATGAGACCGTGACGGAAGGTTCCCCCGCACTCGCAGGGATAGACCCAAAATATTCCTCTGGAGTCTCGGCCCCGCCGTGGTTCCCCCGCACTCGCGGGGATAGACCCGCGGCGGCGGCCAGCCCCGCCACCTCGTTTAGGGTTCCCCCGCACTCGCGGGGATAGACCGGGGTGGTCTCTGGCCAGACGTGGGTGTATGTCGGTTCCCCCGTACTCGCGGGGATAGACCGTCAGGACGGTGGCGGGCGTAGTGGGGGCTTGTGGTTCCCCCGCACTCGCGGGGATAGACCCGATACTGACTGGGAGATGGAGGCAAGAATCAAGGTTCCCCCGCACTCGCGGGGATAGACCTTCGCCGAGCGGGAGCAGCGGCTGCGGGATCAGGGTTCCCCCGCACTCGCGGGGATAGACCGTTGGTGATGTCCACCCTGAATTTGACCTTGGAGGTTCCCCCGCACTCGCGGGGATAGACCCCTCCGGGGTGTCGTTCAGACTCAAGAGGAATTGGTTCCCCCGCACTCGCGGGGATAGACCTGTCCAAGGATCCGGCCACCCAGGTGGGGGCCGGGTTCCCCCGCACTCGCGGGGATAGACCCCCCAGTCGAACGACCGCGAGATGCGCCAGGTTGGTTCCCCCGCACTCGCGGGGATAGACCTCAAAACCCCGCACCCGCCCGCCACGATCTCTTGGTTCCCCCGCACTCGCGGGGATAGACCTGGTGGAGATTCGGGAGAGCGGTCTGGTTTTCGGGTTCCCCCGCACTCGCGGGGATAGACCGGATGAGTGAGGCTTTTGATCGTCCGAGGTGTGGGTTCCCCCGCACTCGCGGGGATAGACCTCGTGCGCTTGAGTGCTCGATTGACTTTGTAAGGGTTCCCCCGCACTCGCGGGGATAGACCGACGGCCTCCCGATGGGGGATCGCGGTCTTCTGGGTTCCCCCGCACTCGCGGGGATAGACCTTCGACCTGGATAAGGCCGAATGGAACATTCCAGGTTCCCCCGCACTCGCGGGGATAGACCCTCCATGGCATCGACGGCCTTTTCGCCCAACGCGGTTCCCCCGCACTCGCGGGGATAGACCCGGAAAGGAGCGAACCATGGCCACTGACCCGGCGGTTCCCCCGCACTCGCGGGGATAGACCCCAACGGATTGGCAAGTCGGAAGACTGGATCAATGTTCCCCCGCACTCGCGGGGATAGACCGGCGGGTCCGGAGAGCGCGGGCGGGGCGTGGGATGTTCCCCCGCACTCGCGGGGATAGACCCCCGGCGGCGTAGCTGGTCCATGCTGGGGACGGGGTTCCCCCGCACTCGCGGGGATAGACCCTATCTTTCCGCCGATGGCAGAGTGGTAGACCAGGTTCCCCCGCACTCGGGGGGATAGACCGCTGGTGGACGGCTCCAATCCGGCGGCGGGGCAGGTTCCCCCGCACTCACGGGGATAGACCCTTGCCCCACCCCACCAGCCAGATGGACGTCTGGGTTCCCCCGCACTCGCGGGGATAGACCGGAGGAGGTGAACAAGGAGAGACTCGCCATGTGGGTTCCCCCGCACTCGCGGGGATAGACCCTTGGTCGATCTGGTGTGCGGCGCGGCGTTTCCGGTTCCCCCGCACTCGCGGGGATAGACCCTCTCCCTTGACCCACTGCAGGGCCAGATCAACGGTTCCCCCGCACTCGCGGGGATAGACCCTCTCCCTTGACCCACTGCAGGGCCAGATCAACGGTTCCCCCGCACTCGCGGGGATAGACCGGTGGCTT
>JADGAP010000059.1:2638-3374 GCA_015231965.1 Magnetococcales bacterium
GGCTTGGGCCATCGTCCGGGCGGGAGCGGTGGTTCCCCCGCACTCGCGGGGATAGACCGGTGGCTTGGGCCATCGTCCGGGCGGGAGCGGTGGTTCCCCCGCACTCGCGGGGATAGACCCTCCTGGGCCATCTCCTTGTTGTATCCGATGTAGGTTCCCCCGCACTCGCGGGGATAGACCTCCCGGACTGGGAGCGGGGCGGGAGACGCCTACGGTTCCCCCGCACTCGCGGGGATAGACCCTCCTGGGCCATCTCTTTGTTGTATCCGATGTAGGTTCCCCCGCACTCGCGGGGATAGACCTTTTGCCCGAGCTTGAATTAAAGGGAATCAACTGGTTCACCCGCACTCGCGGGGATAGACCTAAAACCCTCTGCCTAGCAGTATTTCCGCTGGAGGTTCCCCCGCACTCGCGGGGATAGACCTTGTTTGGGGGATCGGAAGGTATTACGAACTCAGGTTCCCCCGCACTCGCGGGGATAGACCCGTTGGGCGACTTCTTCCTCCCCCAATACTTCCGGTTCCCCCGCACTCGCGGGGATAGACCGCTATGGATTCGGCGACCCGCTGTCTTGCCGAGGGTTCCCCCGCACTCGCGGGGATAGACCCTTTTACAATCGCCATCAACTCCACCGCAGCAAGGTTCCCCCGCACTCGCGGGGATAGACCTCGGTGTGTGTCCCGCTCCCCAGGGTCGCCGTCGGTTCCCCCGCACTCGCGGGGATAGACCCCTTGGG
>JADGAP010000059.1:3474-19855 GCA_015231965.1 Magnetococcales bacterium
CGGATTTGCGGGAAAATGGCTGCTCAGGTTCCCCCGCACTCGCGGGGATAGACCCCTTGGGCGGATTTGCGGGAAAATGGCTGCTCAGGTTCCCCCGCACTCGCGGGGATAGACCCGGCTCCAGGAGCGCACCCGCGCTCGCAACGCCGGTTCCCCCGCACTCGCGGGGATAGAGCGCAGGAGCGTTCGTCGGCCTGACTGGGGGTGTTGGTTTCCCGTCAATCAACAGGCGGCGCTGGTCGATGCCGATGGAATGCTCTCCTCCTCCGGCCTTTTGCGGCTGCGCAACGCCGTTCTACACCAAGCCTACGGCGATTCGCCCACCCTCGCCCGACTGGCGGAAGACGCGGACCCCGGCTTGCGCAACATCGCCACGGCCTTGGTTCGCTCCGCGCCCCGCATCGCCGAAGCGGAGGCCCGCATCGCCTCGGGGGATTTGCACCCCTTGGGCATCGCCAAGGAAATTTCCGCCGCCGTGGAGAAAATCAACGCCCTGCGGGAAGATCCCAAGTACGCCCGGCAGGCCATTCCTCACCGCGATGAATGGTTGAACGTGGTGCGGCTGGATTCCCTGTGGACGGGGGATGCGGCGGCGTTGCGGGGACAGGCGAAAGATTGGTTCCAGGGCAAACTGGAAGCGGAAGGGGTTTCTAATCCCCAAGGACGGGGGAAGGTGTTGGAGTTTCACAATCCCCACCTGGGGGCGAGGGTGGCTCTTTCCGCGGGGGACGTGAACAAATTTACGTCCAGCATGGGGGGGGGAGAATGTGGCGCTGCACATGAGCGTGATTCAGGTGCTCCCCGACTTGGCCAGCGAGGCGCGTTTTGCACGTTTTGGCGCGGACGCGAAAGGGCGAGAAAACGTTGAAGGCTACATGACCGCCGTTGCGCCGTTGCGCGTCGGGGAGGATGTGTACGCCGTTCGATTGGTGATGCGGGAACTGGAGGGGGCAGAGGCCGCCCCCATCTCTACACCATTGAAGGCTTCGAGATGGGAAAAGCGGCCTCCGTGGGAGTCCCATCTCCTTGGAAGTGGTTGTCACCGCCCGTTTCCGGCGAGGGAACCTCGCTTCCTTCACTCAGGGACCAAATCCATTTTAACACCCTGGCGGATGCAATCAATCGAAATCCGCAAAAGTTCGCCCGGGGGGCGGGGGGCTCCGGGCTGACGGTGGCCCATGTCGAACAGGAGGCGCGGGCGGCGTTTGGCGACAACGCCCAGGCGTTGCTCACCCTGGCGCGGGTTCAGGTGGTGCAGTCGGTGGAGAACCTTCCGGGGGGTGGCCATCCGGCGGACGCCATGGGCATGCACCTGAACGGCGTTTCCTACGTGGTGGCGGACAACGTGCGCCCCGGCGAAGTCGCCCGGGTGATGCTGCACGAAATCGGCGTTCATCACGGCATGCGGGAAATGCTTGGGGAGGATTTGTGGCGGAAGGCCCTGGCGGAAGTCGAGGCGCGGGCGGCGGCGGGGGAGGAAGCCTTCGCGGCGGCGCGTCGGGCACCCCTGCCGGATGAGCCTTCAGCCCAATCATTCCTTGCCCCTGGCCAAGGCGTTGCGGTTTGGATTCTCCCCGACGTTCCAGCCAGAAAGGCAGCACCCGCCTTGAAAGGCGATGGCACCCATTGTAGAAGAAGCCCCATTGGAAGGTTGACTGAATGGTCTCACTCTGCATACCATTGGTTTAGCTTCGCGAGATGTGTTGAACACGGGATTCTGACAATCCCATGCTTGCTATCTCTCCGAGGACCAGCGCACCCCAGAAATCTAAATTGCTATCATATCATGATCATGGAGAATTTTCTCATGTCCAATGACGAACCGATCATCGGCTGCGGGGGCATCCGCCTACAGGCCAGCTTGACGCCAAAAATCAACTTATCGTTTCATCAGAATGCCATCCCGGCGCTGTTGGAGGTGGTCATCGTCAACGAGGGTGAACTCCCTGTCGCCAACCTGGAGCTGACCCTTTCATCGGAACCTGCATTTCTCAAGTCGAAAAGCTGGCGAATTGAAGCGGTGGGCGCTGGGCAACGCCGCCATCTGCCGGACCTCGACGTGGTGCTGGATGCCGCTCTTCTGGGACGACTGACCGAGGCCGAGACCGCCCAAGCGACTTTTATCCTGAGCACGGCGCAAAACGAGTTGACCCGCCATGAAGTCTCCATCGAATTATTGCCGCGCAACCACTGGGGCGGCATCGGTCACATGCCGGAGTTAGCGGCGGCCTTTGTTCAGCCCAACGATCCCGCCGTGGATCGCCTGCTTAAAAAAACGGCGGAAATTCTGCGTCAACACGGCAAAAACAGCGCCCTCAACGGGTATTCCGATGGACCCAAGCAAGCGTGGGAGTTGACCTCCGCCTTGTGGAGCGCCGTCGCCTCCCTGGGGTTGGACTACGCCCTGCCGCCCGCCAGCTTTGAAAACTCCGGACAAAAGGTGCGCGGCCCCAGTCAAGTGGTCGACACCGGTCTCGCCACCTGCCTGGACTCCACCCTGCTTTTCTGCGCCGCCCTGGAGCAATGCGGCCTTCATCCCCTGATTCTCTTCACCCAAGGCCACGCCCTGGCAGGGGCCTGGCTCAAGGATGAGGCGTTTTCCAGCCCCGTCGTCGATGACGTGACGGCCCTGCGCAAACGCATTCAATTGAACGAACTTGTATTGTTCGAGACCACCCTGGCGACCCATCGCCCCTGCCCGCCGTTCAGCGTCGCCGCCCGCTGTGGCGAGGAAAAAATCTTGCCCGACAGGGAGAGCGAGTTCCGTTTGGCCGTCGACGTGCGACGCACCCGGATGCAACGCATTCGTCCCCTGGCCAGCGCCGCTTCTCCCCACCAGGACCCCCCCTCCGAGACGGCAGAAATCCTTCCCCCACCCTTTGAGGAGGCCCCCGAACTGCCCGATGAGCGGATCCTGCCACAGCAACCGGAGGAGCCCAAAGGCCCGGAAGATCGCCTCCACCGTTGGCAGCGCAGGTTGCTGGACCTGTCGCTGCGCAACAACCTGCTCAATTTCCGCTCCGCCCGCAAGGCAATCACGCTGGAAGCACCCGATCCGGGACAATTGGAAGATCGGCTGGCGGATGGTCACGCCTTGCGATTGCGTCCTCGCCCCGACCTGATGCAGGGCGCTGACCCCCGCAGCCGCACCCTACACGAGGCGAGAACCGGTGAGAACGTACTCCAAGCCCACGCCCTGGACGCGTTGGCGCGAAAAGAGTTGTTCGTCAACCTGCCGTCGGCTGAACTGGAGACGCGCCTCGTCGATCTTTACCGTTCCTCCCGGTTGAACTTGCAGGAGGGAGGGGCCAACACCCTGTTCGTGGCCATGGGATTTCTCTCCTGGCACCGCGAGGCCAAGGAGGCGCGGAACTATCTAGCGCCGTTGATCTTGATTCCCGTGACGCTGACGCGACAAAGCGTGCAATCCGGGTTCACCCTCTCACTTCATGACGACGAGTCCCGCTTCAATCCCACCTTGCTTCAGATGCTCCGGCAAGATTTCAAACTGACCCTCCCCGTGAACGATGGCGAACTGCCCAAGGATGACCACGGCCTGGACGTAGCGGGCATCTGGAAGGCGGTAGCGCGGACGATCAAGGAGATCAAGGGGTGGGAAGTGGTGGAGGAGGTAGCCCTGGCCACTTTTTCCTTCGCCAAGTATCTGATGTGGAAGGATCTGGTCGAAAGGACTGGACAACTCAAACAAAATCCGGTCGTACGGCATCTTCTCGATACGCCGCGGGATCCTTATTCCAACCGCGTCGCCTTTTCCGACCCGAGAGATTTGGACGCCCTGCATGGACCGGAACAGACCTTTTGTCCCCTGCCCTCGGATTCGTCCCAACTCTCCGCTGTCATGGCTGCGGCTCGGGGCAAGGATTTCGTGATGGTGGGGCCGCCGGGAACCGGTAAAAGCCAAACCATCGCCAATCTCATTGGTCAATGCCTGACGGAAGGCAAAACCGTCCTTTTCGTCTCGGAAAAAATGGCAGCGCTGAATGTGGTCTATCGCCGGTTGCGGGAGGTGGGGCTGAGCGATTTTTGCCTCGAGTTGCATTCCAGTAAAGCAAATAAATTGGAAGTGCTGGAACAGTTCCGCACCGCCTGGGAAGCGCGGGGAGAGAGCGATGAGACCGCCTGGCACCGTGAGGCGCAACGGCTCAAGAGCTTGCGGGACCAACTCAACCGGTTCGTTTCCCGCTTGCATCACCGGCATCGCAACGGGTTGACGGCTTATGCCGCCCTGGGACGGGTGGTCGCCGGTCGTGACCGAATCGCTCCAGAGTTGTCGTGGCCCTCGCCGGACGCCCACGACGAAGAGGCGTTGGACGCCCTTCGCGAATTGGCCGACCGGCTTGAGGTCAACGCCCGGCGGGTGGAAGATTTCATCGATCACCCCCTGGGGTGGATTGTGGCAAGCGATTGGTCTCCCGGCTGGCAGCAAACATTGCTTCGGTCGGCGGCCGAGATGGTCCCACTGGTGGACGAGGTGAAACAACGCGCCCATGCCTTTCATCAGGCGACCGGGCTGCCCGAAACGATGCTCTCCACCCGGATGCGCGAAGGATTATCCCTGCTGGCCCGAGTGACGCCCCTGGCCCATGGTCGCGACTGGCGTTTTGTTCTCCGGCCCGACGCCTCCCGACTGGTGGAGGCGATGCGCGGAGGTTGCGACCTCGTGAAAGAGCATCGGCGAATCCGGGCGGAGTTATCCCGCCCCTATTCCCTTGAAGTGACGCAAGGGTTGCAACAAGGGCTGAATTGGCTGGCCCGTCATCGTGAACTTGGCGGGGCGTTGTCCATGGTTTACCGCCCCGAGGCGGCGCTGGAGGCGCATCAACTGAAGAAAGATCTGGAGATCGCCCAAAGCTCCCCATGGCCTTTAAGCTGGATGCGACGGCGACGGGTGGCCAAGGCGTTGACCGCCGCGGCAGCGCCTTCGAACAAGGCCGCCCAGGGCAAACCAGACATGGCGCGGGATCTGAATCGAATGGTGGAGATGCGGGAGTTGGAATCATCCCTCGCCACGCTCTCCCCCCTGCTCGTCTCGGTGGAATCCCCCTGGCGGGGGATGGAGACCCACCCGGACGAGGTAAACTCCGCCCTGGCCTTGCAGCGGGCGTTGGCTTCCCAGTTGGACGGCGAGAGGTGGCGCGACGAAGGATTGGCGGCGGTGGAAAATGGCCGTTGCGGCCCCGCCATGGCGGCGGATCTGCAACGACTGAAAAAGTTGCGCGCCCTGGAAGGGGAACTGGCCGCCCTCGACCAGCAAACCAACCTGACCAGCGCCTCCCACGGACTGTGGCGAGGGTTGCGCACCTCCCTGGAAGAGGTCGCCGACGCCCTGGCGTTTCAACAACGCCTGGAGAGGGCGCTTGTCACTGCGGCCCCAACGCCGGAACGTTTGGTCGAGGTCAAATCAGCGTTATCCACCGTGTTGGGAGACGGCAACGCCCTGCTTGCGCCCTCGGGTTCCATTTCCGTCGCGGGGCGGGAGATGGATGAAAGCTTCCAACGTTTTCATGAAGCCTCCTCCTCCCTGGCGCGCCTGGCGGGTCTGTCGCCGGAGTCCTTGATGGCGGTTGCGGGCGATCTTCCGGAAGGGGTCGCCAGAATGGCGCGGGGCGTGGGGAGCCTGTCGCACAAGCTCAACTACTGGTGCGCGTGGCGCGCCATTCGTGGAGAAGCCATGCTCAACGGTTTGGCCCCCCTGGTTCAAGGGCTGGAGAGGGGAACGCTCTCCCCGGATGCGGTTCGGGAGACGTTTGATTTGGCCCACGCCCGATGGTGGCTCAATGCCGTGGTGGATAACGATGAAGTGCTGAAACGTTTTGTTCCGGATGAGCATGAAAAGCGCATCGCCGACTTCAAGTTGTTGGATGAGCGTTTCACCAACCTGACCCGAGACTACGCCCGCGCCAGATTGTGCGCCAATCTTCCCGGCCAAAACGATGTTTTGCACAATTCGGAGTGGGGGGTGCTGCGCAATGAATTGCAAAAGAAAAAACGCCATCTGCCCCTGAGGGAGTTGTTCAACCGGATTCCCACGTCTCTTCCCAAGCTCACCCCCTGCTTGTTGATGAGTCCTCTCTCCATCGCCCAACATCTGGCGGCGGGAACGGCGGCCTTTGACTTGGTGGTATTTGACGAGGCGTCGCAAATTCCCGTTTGGGACGCCATCGGGGCCATGGCCCGCGGCAAGCAGGTGGTGATGGTGGGAGATCCCAAACAGCTTCCTCCCACCAGCTTTTTTGATCGGGCCGAATCGGACGCCGACGCCGAAGACGTGGAAGGCGACATGGAGAGCATTTTGGACGAATGCCTGGGGGCGGGAATTCCCCAGCTTCCCCTGAGGTGGCATTACCGAAGCCGTCATGAAAGCCTGATCGCGTTTTCCAATCATCATTATTACGATGGCAAACTGATCACGTTTCCCTCCCCCTTCACCGAAGATCCCGCAGTGCGGTTCCATCTGGTTTCTGATGGGGTATACGAAAAAGGGGGAAGCCGAACCAATCCGATGGAAGCCCGCGCCCTGACGGCGGATCTGGTCTCCCGGCTCCAGGATCCCGCCTTCGTCCGCGCCCCATTGACTATTGGCGTGGTCACCTTCAACTCCGAACAACAACGGCTGATTGAGGATCTGTTGGACGAGGAACGGCGCAAAAATCCGGCCCTCGAACCCTATTTCGCCGAAGGGGCCTTGGAAGGAGTGTTCGTCAAAAATTTGGAAAGCGTGCAGGGGGACGAACGGGACATCATCTATTTTTCCATCACCTACGGGCCGGATCGCGGCGGCGCGATTTCCATGAACTTTGGCCCCCTGAATCGGGATGGCGGGGAACGGCGGCTCAATGTCGCCATTACCCGAGCGCGGCATGAAATGCGGGTATTTTCCAGTCTGCAACCGGAACAACTCGATCTTTCCCGCACCCAGGCAAGGGGGGTTCGCGATCTCAAGCATTTCCTGGAGTTCGCCCAACGGGGCGCCAAGGCCATGGGAGAGGCGGTGCGGGGCTCCGTCGGCGACCATGAAAGTCCCTTCGAGCGAACGGTCGCCTTGGCCTTAAACGACAAAGGATGGGTCGTTCATCCGCAAGTAGGGGTCTCATCTTTTCGCATCGATCTGGGGGTCGTGGATCCAGACGCCCCGGGTCGGTATCTGGCGGGGGTGGAGTGTGATGGAGCCACCTATCACCGCTCCGCCACTGCTCGGGATCGGGACAAACTGCGAGAGCAGGTGCTGCGCGGCCTGGGGTGGGATTTGCTTCGCATCTGGTCCACCGACTGGTGGCTGAACCCCCAGGACGCCCTGGATAAAACCCATTCCGGACTGGAGAGACTGCTTCAAGCGCGTCGCGAGCGTCGCGCCGAAGAGGCGCGGGGACGCGAGGAGGAACAGATGCGCCGCGCCGAGGAAGAGGAGCGAACACAGGTTGAGAACAACACGCCGGGCGGACAGGAGTCGGCGGCGGCGCCGGACGGAGGCGTTCCCGATGAGAGGCCAAGCCACGCCGCGCCACCTCGAGACGCGCCAACCCGCCGCGACACGCCGCCGGTCCACGACTCAGCCGCAACCTATCGCAGGGCGAATCCCGCCTCCGTGGCGACGCTTCGCCCCGACGCCTTTTTCGAGCCCAATTATGACGACGCCCTGAAATCAATGATCCACCATGTGGTGGAGATCGAGGGACCGATCCACGAGAGCGCCCTAGGACAACGGATCTCCCAGGCCCACGGCTGGGGGCGTTGCGGCCCCCGCATTCGCGAGCGGGTGTTGAGCATGGCGCAAGCCCAGTGCGCCATAAGCCGGGAAACGGTGGGAACGTTCTACTGGCCCCCGGAGGCCGACCCCACCCATTGCCCGTCGTTTCGCCGTCCAATGGGGGAGGAGACTCGCCCGGTTGACGAAACGGCCCTGCCGGAGTGGATGGCGCTGGCCCGAGAACTCCGGGATCAGGGATTGGAGATGGAAGCAGCCCTCCCCCGCATGGCCCGCGAAGCCGGACTGATGAAGCTCCGCGCTTCCACCCGGGAACGGTTGGAGTTGGCGTGGCGAACGATTGTCGAGTCCGCTTGAGTCCGGGGCGCGAGCGACCCTGGCGTTCGGCGCCACCCAGGACATGAAACGGCGGGCCAATCTCCCCGCGTCTCCCCCTTTCCATGCATCGGAGAGGAGGAGGAGGTACGATTACGGCATGGTTTCACGGTAAATCCGGCAAAAAATCATACCAACCTTCACACCGACATCTTTGCCGGATTTCAGCTACTCTCATCGGTCGGCTCAGTACGCAAAAAAATCCCGCAAGCATTTACTCTTGCGGGATTTTTTCCCTTCCCGGAACACTCCGGACTAAAATCTGGTGCGGATGGCCGGATTTGAACCGGCACGACTCTCGCCACTGCCCCCTCAAGACAGCGTGTCTACCAATTCCACCACATCCGCGCGGCATGCAAGCTAACAGAGCGGAGCCCGAGTCGCAACGGTTTTCTTGCGGGGCGAAAGGGTCTATCCTGGCAATTTTTCCGACGAGGGGAGGATCGGCATGGACGAACGGGAACGGGATCCCCGCCCCATCGGCATTTTTGATTCGGGGGTGGGCGGCCTTACGGTGTTGGCGGAACTGGCGCGGCGCTTCCCCGGGGAGAGCTTCATCTACCTCGGAGACACCGCCCGAGTCCCCTACGGCGCCAAGTCCGCCCGCACCGTGGAGCGGTATACGCTGCAGGCCGCCTCGTTTTTGCTGAACAAGGGGGTCAAGGCGATGGTGGCGGCGTGCAACACCGCCTCGGCCCTGGGCTTGGCCGCTCTTCGCGCCGCCGAACCCCACTTGCCGGTGCTGGGGGTGATCCAGCCGGGATGCCGCGCCGCCGTCGCCACCACCCGAAGCCACCGGGTGGGGGTGATCGGCACCCGCTCGACGGTGGCCAGCGGGGCCTATCCCGACGCCCTGGCGCTGCTGGAGCCCCGCATTCGCGCCGTAGCCCTGGCCTGCCCCCTCTTCGTGCCGCTGGCGGAAGAGGGATGGCTCGACCACCCCGCCACCCGCCTGATCGTCGCCGAATCCCTCGCCCCCCTGCGACACGAAGGGGTGGACGCCCTGATTCTCGGCTGCACCCACTACCCCCTGCTGGCCCCCATCATCGCCGAGGTGATGGGCGAGGGGGTGGCCCTGGTGGACTCCGCCTCCGCCGTCGCCGACGAACTGGAACAACGCTTCATCGACGTCATCCTCCCCGCCCCCGAGGGTCGCCCCCAGCGGATGGACTATCTCGTCACCGACATCCCCGACCGTTTTGTCGAGATGGCCCGCCGCATCCTCCCCGGTCTGCCGGTCCACGGCGTGGAGATGGTGGATCTCTGAAACACGCCGTTCCCCCCGCGCACTCGTTTCTCAACCCCAACCTCAACCCCTGGCAATGGAGCGTCACCCCCCATGACGGACTCACCTTGGATCCTCGACGTCAACCAGACGACCTTCGCCCAAGAGGTGCTGGAGCGTTCCCGCTCGGTCCCGGTGGTGGTGGATTTTTGGGCCCCCTGGTGCGGCCCCTGTCGCACCCTGGGACCGATCCTGGAAAAACTGGCCCTGGAGACCCCCGGCCGGTTTCTCCTGGTCAAGATCAACTCCGACCAGAACCCGGCCCTCAGCCAAAAATTGGGGGTGAAGGGGATCCCCGCCGTCAAGCTCTTTCTCGACGGCCAGATGGTGGACGAATTCACCGGTGCCCTGCCCGAATCCCAGGTGCGGCGCTTTCTCGACGAGGCCATCCCCTCGGAGGCGGACAATCTGGCCGCCCAAGGGGTGATGCTGGAACAGGAAGGGGCGACGGCGGAGGCCTTCGCCTGCTATCGCCAAGCCCTGGAACACGACCCCAAGCACGACGAAAGCCTGCTGGGCATGGCCCGCGTGTTGATGACCTCGGGACGCCCCCAGGAGGCGGCGGCCTTTATCGAACGGTTGAGCCCCCTCATGGCCCACAGCCCCGACGTCAAGGCCATCCTCGCCCAACTGGCCTTCAGCAACGCCGCCAATCCCGACGACGAAGCCCTCGACGCCCTGCGCCGCGCCGTCGAAACCACCCCCGGCGATCTCGCCGCCCGCATGGAACTGGGCCGCGCCCTGGTAGGCATCGGCCGCTACGAGGAGGCCATGGAGCAGTTCCTCGCCGTGGTCCGTCAGGATCGCCAATTCGACGAGGCCGCCGGACGGGTCGCCATGGTCCAGGTCTTCGACCTGCTGGGCTTCGACAACCCCCTCACCGTCCAATACCGCGCCAAGCTCTCGGCGATTTTGTTCTCCTGACCCCCCACGCCCTTCCTCGTCCGGCAAAATCCCGGGCGAGGAGATGGGGATGGACTATCTATCAACTTTGATATATCCTGAAACCATGAACGGGAACGAGATCATCAAGCGGCTGAAAGCTGACGGTTGGGAAGTGTTGCGTCAGGAAGGAAGCCACGTGCGAATGGGCAAGGGAGCGGCGCGCACGACAGTACCCGTGCATGGCCCCCACGATGTCAAACCCGGAACCTTGTCGGCCATCGAACGCCAGACCGGCCTCCGACTGAAATAGGGAGACGCGCCATGGAAATTCACTATCCGGCCCTGTTCACGAAGGAAGAGACCGGATATTTCGTCCAGTTCGTGGACCTGGAGGAGGCCTTCACCGAGGGAGAGACGCTGGAGTCCGCCCAGTTCTACGCCGCCGAGGTGTTGACCCTCACGTTGCAGGGCCGTCTTGAGGAAGGGCAACCTATCCCGGAGCCTTCTCCCGCTGGCGAGGGCATGCTTTTAATCGCCCCCGACGCCAAAACCCAGGCCGCCCTGCTCTTCCGCCGCGCCCGTCAAGATCGCACCATCGCCGACGTGGCCCGCGCCCTGGGAACCTCCTGGCCCGCCGCCCAACGGTTGGAGGATCCCAACCATTGGCCCTCCCTCAAGCAACTGGAAAAGGCCGCCGCCGTGTTGGGCCGCCGCCTGGTCCTCTCCTTCGAGTAACCCCCGCCGCCCTCCCGCGCCCGGAGGAAACCTTGGCGTCGTGGGGGGCGCTTGACGCAACCACTCCATCCTTGGGCGAAACGACGGTGAACCCATGACACACCTGGAACATATTACCGTGGATCCGAACCAATGCGGCGGACGCCCTTGCATTCGCGGACTGAGGGTGCGGGTCAAGGATCTCCTGGAACTGCTGGCGGCGGGAATCTCCCGGGAAGAGATTCTCCAGGACTATCCCTACCTGGAAGCTGACGACATCGCCGCCGCCCTGGAATACGCCGCGCATCAGGCCGATCATCCGGTCATCCGAGTGGCTTGACGTGCGTTATCTCATCGACGCCCAACTCCCACCCGCCTTGGCCCGCTGGCTCTCCGCCATGGAACATCAAGAGGCCGAGCACGTATTCGACGTGGGGTTGGCGGATGCCGAGGATGCCGTCATTTGGTCACACGCCCTCCGAACCGGCACCGTTATTGTCACCAAGGACGATGATTTCGTGAAACGGAGTCATCTCACCCACGATGGTCCCCCCAATGTTTGGATCCGGGGGGGAAACACCAGCAGGCAATCGCTATTGATCTGGTTCGGGAACATGCTGCCCGCCATGGAAAAAGCCTTGGCGGCTGGGGAAAAAGTGGTGGAGATCATTTGATCGCTCCACACGCGCCGACCGTTACGCCCCGGAGTGGAAAAATTTCTTGACCCCTTTCATTTTCTCGTCTAGATTTTGAACATCGTTCAAACGCGAGGAGGGAGAGCATGGCGAGGCGCACCGATCACACCCGGGAAGAGTTGCGGGAGATGGCCCTGGAGGCCGCCCGGCGGGCGGTTCGGCGCGAGGGTCCGGCGGGATTGACGGCCCGGGGATTGGCCTCGGCCATCGGTTATTCCCCGGGGACGCTCTACAACCTGTTCGCCGATCTGGATGACCTGATTGTCCATCTCAACGCCGCCACCCTGGAAACCCTGGAAGGGCGGCTTAAAACGGCCCTGGCACAAACCGCGTCGCCGGAAGCCTCGGCGGCGGCGATGGTCTCGGCCTACGTCGCCTTCACGCTAGAGGAGAAGGCGCTGTGGGGTCTGCTCTTCGAGCATCGCCTGCCGCCGGGGCGGGAGTTGCCGACGTGGTATCAACAGCGAATCGGGGCGCTGCTGGGAATGCTGGAAGAGGCGTTGCGCCCCTTCCACCCGGAGGAGGCGTCGCGGGCCCTCGCCGCCCGGGCGCTGTGGTGCGGGGTTCACGGCGTCTGCTCCCTGGCCGCCGGGGGCAAACTGGCCTCGGTGACGGATCAGGGGGCGGCGGAAGTATCGGAAGTGTTATTGAAAGTGTTTCTCGCCGGGCTGGAAAAGACGGCGGAAGGCCACCATTAAGCTTTCTCGCGACGCATTCGGAGGTTCCCATGTCCCACGGCGCCTTTCATCTTTTGGCGACACGGCGTTTTCTCCCCCTCTTCATCACCCAGTTCCTGGGGGCGGCCAACGACAACGTGCTGAAAAACGCCCTGGTCATTCTGGCCGCCTTCGGGGTCGGCGACCGTTCCGGCCTCCGTCCGGAATTGTTGATTCCCGCCGCCGCCGGGGCCTTCATTCTCCCCTTTTTCCTCTTTTCCGCCGTGGCCGGGCGACTGGCCGACCGGATGGAAAAATCCCGGCTGATTCGTCTCGTCAAACTGGGCGAGGTGGCCATCATGGCCCTGGCCGCCCTGGGATTTTGGCTGCAAAGCGTCCATTACCTGATCTTCGTGCTGTTCCTCACCGGGGTGCAGGCCGCCTTTTTCGGGCCGCTGAAATACGCCATCCTGCCCGATCACCTGGCCGAGGAGGAGTTGCTGGGGGGCAACGCCCTGATCGAAGGGGGAACCTTCCTCGCCATTTTGCTGGGAACCATCGCCGGAGGGGTGATGATCACCCAACCCCAGGGGGCGGGCATGGTCTCCGGGCTGTTGATGCTCCTGGCGGTGGCGGGCTGGCTGGCCAGTCGCCACATCCCCGTCGCCCCCGCCGCCGCGCCCGACCTGACCTTGGATCCCAACTTTCTGCGTGAAACGTGGCGGCTCCTCGCCCAGGCCCGGCGCAACCGTCCGGTCTTTCTGTCGATCCTGGGGCTGTCGTGGTTTTGGCTGGTGGGATCGGTCTATCTCTCCCAATTTCCCGCCTTCACCAAATCGGTGCTGGGGGCCGACGAATCCGTCGTCACCTTTTTCCTCGCCCTCTTTTCCATCGGCGTGGGGGCCGGTTCGCTGCTGTGCAACCGCCTGCTGAAGGGGGAAATTTCCGCCCGCCACCTCCCCTTCGCCGCCGCCGGGCTCTCCCTCTTTTCCCTGGATCTCTACCTCGCCTCGGCACCGTTGCACCACGGCCCCGGGCTGCTCGGGGTGGCGGGGCTGCTCTCCCACGTCTCCGGATGGCGCATTACCGCCGATCTGTTGCTGGTGTCGTTGTGCGGCGGCATCTACGCCGTCCCCCTCTACGCCATCCTGCAACACCGCAGCGACCCCGCCAGCCGCTCCCAGGCCATCGCCGCCAACAACGTGATGAACGCCCTGTTCATGGTCGCGGCCTCTCTCGGGGTCATCGCCCTGCTGACCGCCGGGCTGTCGCTGCCCGGCGTCTTCCTCGTCCTGGCCATTCTCAACCTGCCGGTGGCGGTCTACATCGCTGGGCTCCTCCCCGACGAGACCCTGAAACTCCTCTTCCGCCTGCTCTTCCGGGTGATCTACCGGGTGGAGTTGAAAGGGTGGGAACACTACGAAAAACTCGGACCCCGGGCGGTCATCATCTCCAACCACGTCTCGTTTCTCGACGCGGCGCTGCTGGCGGTCTATCTGCCGGGCAAACCCACCTTTGCCATCAACACCCTGGTGGCCAACGCCAAGTGGGTCCAGCCGTTCCTCAAGATCGTCGAGGTCCATCCCCTGGACCCCACCAACCCCTACGCCTTGAAATCCCTGGCCAAGGCGGTGAAGGAGGGGCGTCACTGCGTCATTTTTCCCGAGGGGCGGCTCACCGTCACCGGGGCGTTGATGAAAATTTACGAAGGCCCCGCCGTGGTCGCCGACCGGGCCGACGCGGAAATCCTCCCCATTCGCGCCTCGGGAACCCACTTTTCCCGTTTCACCCGGCTGGGGGAGATCGTGCCCCGCCACTGGTTTCCCAAGATCACCCTGACCATGCTGCCGCCGGAACGGCTGCACACCCCGCCCGAGGCCCGGGGCAAGGAGCGTCGTCGCATCCTGGGGCTCTCCCTCTACGACCTCATGACCCGCATGATGGTGGAGACTGCCCCCATCCGGCGCACCCTCTTCGACACCCTGTTGGAGACCGGACGCCATTACGGCCAACACCGCGTCGCCTTCCAGGCTCCCACCGGCGAAAGCCTCTCCTATGGCCGACTGGCCCTCTCCGCCCTGACCCTGGGGCGGTCCCTGGCCCAGCTCACCGCCCCCGGCGAGGCGGTAGGGGTGCTGATGCCCACCTCGTTGGGGACGGCGACCCTCTTTTTCGCCCTCCACGCCCATCATCGCGTCCCGGCGATGTTCAACTTTTCCACCGGCGCGGCCAACATGAAGACCGCCCGCCGCGCCGCCGAGATCAAGCTCATCGTCACCTCCCGCCGCTTTGTCGAAATGGCCAAGCTGGAGGAGACCCTGCGTCAATTGGCGGAAGAGGCCCGGGTGATCTATCTGGAGGATCTGGCCGCCGCCATCCCCCCCCGGGAGAAGCTGCTCGGGGTGCTGCGCCATCGTTTCCCCCGCCTGACCCGCCTCCTCGACCCCGCCACCGCTCCCTGCTCCCCCGCCCGACCGGAGGATCCGGCGGTGATTCTCTTCACCTCCGGTTCGGAGGGGACCCCCAAGGGCGTGGTGCTTTCCCACGCCAATCTGTTGGCCAACTGCCACCAGTTGCACACCGTGTTGGACTGCTCGCCCAAGGACGTGGTGTTCAACGCCCTGCCCATGTTCCACTCCTTCGGCCTGACCGGGGGGTTGCTGCTGCCCCTGTTCAACGGGCTGCGGACCATGCTCTACCCCTCGCCGCTGCACTATCGACTGATTCCCGAACTGGTCTACGACTGCAACGCCACCCTGATTTTCGGAACCGACGCCTTTCTCGCCGGATACGGTCGCGCCGCCCATCCCTACGATTTTTACAACGTGCGCCGCATCTACGCCGGAGCGGAAAAGGTGAAGGACGAAACCCGCCGCCTGTGGTCGGACAAGTTCGGGCTGCGCATTCTGGAAGGCTACGGGGCCACCGAAACCGCCCCCGCCCTGGCGGTCAACACCCCCATGCATCAGCGTCCCGGCTCGGTGGGACGGTTGCTGCCGGGGGTGATCCATCGGCTGGAGCCGGTCCCCGGCATCGCGCAGGGGGGGCGGCTGTGGGTGAAGGGGCCCAACATCATGCGGGGCTACGTGAAGGCCGATCTGCCGGGAGTACTGCAACCTCCCGAGGAGGGATGGTACGACACCGGCGACATCGTGGAGGTGGACGAAACCGGCTTCGTCACCATCAAGGGGCGGGCCAAGCGGTTTGCCAAGATCGCCGGCGAGATGGTGTCGCTGGCGGCGGTGGAGGAGATGGTGGCCCAAGTCTGGCCCGGTTTTCAACACGCCGTCGTCGCCCTGCCCGACCCCCGCAAGGGAGAGCGGCTGGTGCTGCTCTCCAGCGCCCCGCAAGCGGCGCGGGAGGCGCTGCTGGCCCAGGCCCAGGCCAACGGTCTGGCGGAATTGCTGGTTCCCCGCGTCATCCTGCCGGTCAAGGAGATCCCGCTGTTGGGCAGCGGCAAGGTGGATTACGGCGCGGTGACTCGCATGGCGAGGGAGAACAGCGTTCCACCCGCCGATGAAGAGATGGAGGAAGGGACGGAAGGATGAGGCGGGTTCGGTTTCGTTCGATGGAATCGTTCCGGCGGGGGAAAGAAGTTCCCCCCCGGAGCGACGCCCGGGTCACTTGGCGGGAGGCAAGGTCAAGGGCAACGCCTGGGCGGGGGGATTGGAAATGAAGAGCGGCGGTTGCGGCACCGGAGCGTTGAGTTTGAGCATGGCGAAAATCGCCCCCATGATCAGCGTGGTCTGGGCGACGAACATCCCCGCGACCCTCTTGATCAACTCGGACTTGAGATCCGCCAGATCCCCCCGGGTCGCCAACTCCTCCAGGCGCGTCTCCTCCACCTTTTGCATGACGGCGGACAAAGCCTTGGCCTGGGCTTCCGCATGGGCGGCGGGAATCCCGGCGGTTTCAAGCTCCTTGGCGAAAGCCAGGGGATCGAAGGGAATGGCGCGGGACATCGACATGGGTTTATGTATTCCTCCTGGAACGTAACTATTCAGCACCCCCGATTTTTTGGGGAGAAATCCGGAATTAGGTGAAA